>NZ_JQCQ01000056.1 GCF_001437605.1 Pediococcus argentinicus | reverse complement strand
TGAAGTCGTAGACTACTGGTTCACCAGCTGCCATTCTCAAATTGAATGGATAATGTTACCAAGTGACTTAATATTTTATATACACTTTTTACGCTTAAACAATATCAAAGTAGTGATTCATATCCGCAAGAATTTGGGGATGTGTAGGTTCCCACTTTAACGCCTGCCGCGTAAGCTTGCTTGATGCGGGAATATCCATCGCATACAACACATATTGAGCCGGAAACTCAGCCTCATTTTGCGTAAAAGCTGAATCTACGCGCTGCGGATCCGCATAGACATCTTTTACTTCAATCCGTAACTTTGCACCAATTTCCTTGCGAAGATCCTTCATTTTAAGCTGTTCCTCATCATTAGCATTGAAAAAATGTAAGCCATCAGGTGTAGATAATGCGTATTCCAATGCCAAGACGAATAAATGTGCAGCATCCAAAACATGAACCGCCGTCCAACGGTTCTCACCGCCATTATAATTTTCAACAAATCCCTTGGTTTGGGCTTCTGCAATCATGTTAGAAACAAATCCATGATGTTGATCACCTTCACCATGGACAATCGGTGCCAAACGGACAACATAGGAGTTAACACCTTCAGCTAATAACTCCCGCGCCACAACTTCTGACTTGCGTGGTGACCTCTGTGGGAAACCTGCATCGGCCTCATCTTGTTCAGTGAAGAACTGACCTGGTAACATCGCTGCCGTTCCATGTGTAACAATCAATGGTTTTTGGGTACCTTTCACTGCATCACCCATGGCACGAATATCGCGTTCATCGAGTTCACAAATTTCTGGAAATGTTTTAAAGTGCTCGGTTACACCCATACCCAGATGTAAGACAGCATCAGCTTGCGTAGCGGCTTCAGCCAATAAATCGTAATCCTCTAAGCTACCTTTTAGAACGGAAGCACCCCATTGGTGCAACTTGCTTACCCCGTTGTCAGAGTGTGTTAATCCAGTAACTTCATAGCCGTTTGCAATTAATTCCTTAGTTAACTTGCTGCCAATAAATCCTGTTGCACCGGTAATAAATACTTTTGTCATGTGTTAATCCTGCCTTCCATAGTCATCAATACAACTGATCAATAGAGACACAATAACACCTTTATGTTATTATTTGTGCAACAATAAACAACAGTGTTGTTTAAAACAACAGCATATAAAATTGGAGGCAATCTTACACATGGCAGATTTACGCACACTCAGAACACAAAAAATGATTATACGAGCATTCACGGATTTATTACACCATGAACCCTTCAGTAAAATCACAGTCAATGAACTGGCCGTGGCTGCCCTAATTAACAGGTCAACCTTTTACAAACACTTTGTTGATAAATTTGCGCTTCTTGACTATATTTTCGAAAAGGTCCTACTTGATGAACAAATAGATACTAAAAACATCTATCACCAACCATTTAGAATGCTCGCCCAGATTAAATCATCTAACCTGAAACCATTAATTCAAGCACAGACACATGACGAACAATTTGTGAAAGCATTTTCTGACTTTTTCTTTACGAAGACAATCAGCCAGCACCAAGAAATATCAACGCTCAATCAAAGTTTTTTCATTGGCCGTGTAACTGCAATCACACGCTGGATTCAGGTGACACATCAACAATACAATATTTTCACTGACTATGAGGAATTAGATCACATTTTTAACGAGGGGTAGTAATTAACGATATTTGCTGGCAAGAAGCACACTGATCAGAGCGTGGACTGGAATTAAGTTCAGGCCCAAATTAGGGGCTACAATAATAATCGCAATGATAGCTGCAAAACCAACAAATATTATCAATAACATACTAGTGGGGAACGCTGGTATTTCTGGATTTATCCGGCGTAAAGTCATTCTCAACAACAAAAATGACAATAACCATGCTAATCCATTTAGTAAATACGCTAAAACAGGCCATCGTGAATTGGGGAAGCGTGTCACCCACGAAGCCATATAAGGAACAAAAGATTGAAATAGCAGCCATAAGGCATTCGCCCAAAAGACTGATCGGTTAACTTTTTTTACTTGAATAAATAAATCATGATGATTAAGCCAAATAGCAATCAATAAAGCAAAAGTAATAATATAAACATAAATACTCTGCCACTCTGATAAAAGTGAATTCAATGAACCAGTTTCAGGTCTTGGTAAATCCAGTACTAACAACGTTAAAACAATTGCAATAATTGCGTCTGTAAACGCCTCAAGCCTTGATTTATTAATCATCCAATAACACCTCATTAATTTCTATACTAACGCATTAATATTACAATACTTAACTCACATACAAAATTTTTCAAAGTAACGCTTTTGTCCACTACAAATTAACATGTGCTAGACTGGACCTGATTATCGTTATTCAATAAGCATAATTAAATTTAATCTAAGTGGGGTAATTATAATGAAAATAATATTGCTTGATGGCTACGCCTTAAATAAAGATTTAGATTGGTCTATGTTAAAACAATTAGGTACTTGTACATTATATGACCGAACACCCGTTGATAATCCAGATACTATTATAAACCGTATTGGAAATGCTGAAGTTGTTTTAACACATAAGACGCCTATCTCAAGAGAAATTTTATCGCATCTTCCTAATTTGAAATACATTGGAATCATGGGTACAGGTTTTGATGTTGTCGATATACAGGCCGCACAACAGCTAGATATATCAGTGACTAACGTACCGACATATGCTAGTGATGCAGTAGCCCAATTTACATTTGCACTGCTACTTGAGGTAACAAGTGGAGTTGGAAAACATAACAAACTTATTCATGATGGAAAATGGGCTAATAGTGCGGATTTCACATTTTGGAATCAACGATTAATTGAATTACACGGAAAAACATTAGGACTAATCGGGTACGGTAATATCGCTCAACGGGTCGCTTTGATTGGACATGCTTTTGGTATGAAAGTTATTTTTAATAGTTTACATACTCATAAAAGTGACGAAGATTGGCTATCTCAAGTCTCGTTAACCGAGCTTTTAAAACGATCCGATGTAATTAGCTTGCATGTACCATTGAATTCTTCAACACAAAAAATAATTAATGCATCCACAATAAGTCAAATGCGACATAATGCCATTATTATCAATACAGCTCGTGGTAAACTGATAAACGAATTAGACTTAGCTGAAGCGCTAAATAACAGAAAAATTGCAGGTGCAGGATTGGACGTTAGTGCAACAGAGCCAATTGATACTTCAAATCCTCTATTAAAATCTCGAAACTGTTATCTAACTCCTCATATTGCTTGGGCACCACTAGAAACACGTCAACGCTTGCTCGATATTACGATATCAAATCTTGCTAGTTTTATTAAGGGCAAGTCTATAAATACAGTTAAGTAGTTAATAAATGCATTTTATACTGTTAATGAGTAACATTGATTTTAGCAATCAATATTCAAATTGAAAGGGCCCATTCCTTATGGATTAGGGCTTTTTAATTAATATATCTCTTGATTAGTGCTATTTTACTTACCGTTTAATCTGATACTTGTCCAGCCATTCAATTTTCCGCTTTAATTCATTTTGGAGCGTTCGCAATTTTTTGATTTGAGTATTAATTTTTGTTTGATGTGTCTTAAGATAATCGCGCCTTTCACGCATATCTGTATCCATTACTCCAACTAAATCCTTAGTAGGAATTTGATACTCTCGCAACAATTTAATTAAATTAATCCAATCAATATCATCTTCTGAGAACATACGATAACCATGGACATCACGTTTAGGCTTAGGAATTATTTTAAGACGTTCATAATACCGTAATGTATCTTTTGATAATCCAGTTGCGTTCACAACTTCTGACATACTAAAAATTTTATTCATTAAAAATCCTTCTTGCTATGGAGTTTACTCCATAGTATACAATACTGAAAAATATCATAAAGGGAGAGTTTTATGAATAATATTAAAAAACAAGCTGTAATATTTGGTGGGACCTCTGGTGTTGGCCGACATACCGCTATCCAATTAGCAAATGAAGGATGGAAAATTATAATTGTAGGTCGTAATGACCATGGCACTGTTGACTATATTAAAAATAACACTCATAACAATGATATCGTTTTTTACAGTGCTGATCTAAGTGATAAAGTAAATATAACATCTGTAGTCAGCAAAATTAGTCAATCAATTAAACAAGTTGATGCATTATTTATAACCATTGGAACAATCCAAAATAAACTTTTACTTACGAATTCTGGAATGGATACAAATATTGTAATTAATTACTTATCTCAAGTATGGATTATTATGGCCATGAAATCACTGCTTAGACACGGTAGCCAGATTCTCCTCGTTGGTGGATTGCCATTCTTGGTCAAACATTTGCACATTGCTGATATAGATTTTAAATCATCACAAAATACAGACAATTATAATGCAAATTCTGTAATTTCAAATACTTTAAGTGCCCGCATCCTGCTTACTATGATACTTTCGGAGAAGTTAGCATCGGAACAAATAAGTGTTAATATTTTTCATCCAGGCTATATTCCTGATAGTCATTTAAGCAGTGGAACCGCTTGGTACCTTAAATTAATGGGGTCTATATTTGCGCACTTTTCAGTTAAAAACTCACCTATAGGTGCTGAACTGGTCACAAATAATAAATACCTTGGTTTAACAGGCAAGTTTATAGATGACCGTGGACGTATTGTTAAACTACCCGCATCCTTTTCCAAAGAACAAGCAGATCGTCTTTGGAAGTCAACACAGCCGCTATTATAGCGGACCATTATATTTATGGACCAATGCATTATTTTGACTTCTTCAAATACCACTTTTGATTGCTAGTGCAAGTAGGGTCGATAGTGACC
>NZ_JQCQ01000055.1 GCF_001437605.1 Pediococcus argentinicus | reverse complement strand
TGTTGCACTTGATTTGACAATTCGGGTAATTATAAAGTTTGTGGTTTGATTATTTCAATAATTGTAATATTTCGAAAAATGTGATTTCAATGTTATATTATCCAAGCAAACCAATCTTACTAACTGATTCCTTAATTATACGTTCATATTTTTTTGTGAACCAACAGTAGTTTCCAGATTTAAAATGAATACAATTAGTATCGTAATCAACGATGCTAATGTTATTTGGATTTATTAAGAAACTTCGATGGCATTTTATTAAAAAACTTATATTGTGTGAAATTGAGTTGATAGTTCCGTAAAATTGATAGTTTTTTGTTTATACTATGTAAAATCAAACGATGCGGTTTGTCTGAAGTTTCGATGAAGTCCATTTCATTGGAAAGTAAAATAATTGTTTTTCCCATTGTATTGATTGAAAATGTATCATTTTGTGTTTGAAACTTTTTTTGAGTGTTTTTAGAAATAAGCAATATATCACTTTTGATCTTTTTTCTAATGAGCCAGTCTTCTTGATTAGCATTTATGAAATCAAATGGTTCTATATGGCAAGATAATCCCATTAATAAGTTTTCAAATTGAGAGCTGACAAAAATTATTTTCAAATTATAAATACTCTGTCTTAACTTAATTGCTAACTCAATTCCATCTTTATTTTGGTATATATAGTTAATACCCAAGAAAACTATTATCAATTTTTCTTTTTGATTTTTAATATTTAAAATTTGGTCAGCTCTAATTATGTAGCTTTTTAAATAGTCAGAAACATCTAAGCTGGAATATATTCTTTGCATATAATTAGAGTATTTAACAGAGCATTCGTAACTTTCTAGACAAAAATATGTTGATATACCTTTAATCATAATGATTACCCTCCCCATTTTTTATATTAGCACTATTGAAATGAACTTCAATAAATATCTGTATATAAAAAGCCTTAACATTTAATTGTGTTAAGACTTATATTGCATTAAATATTGGTTATAGATCTTAGAAAATATGACGTCCAAATTGTGGTGAATAATATGACATTGGTTGCTCTTTAACTGTTTGACCAGGTTGTGGAGCAAATAGACATTTCCCATTGCCTGTGTAAATTCCAACGTGACCAGAAGTTCCAGGTGCACCCCAGAATACTAGATCGCCAGGGACTAAATTACTAAGGCTAACGTATTTTCCAACCAATGATTGCTGTTGTGATGTTCTTGGAATACTAATTCCAACTTTATTATAAATAAACTGAGTAAGACCAGAACAATCAAATGAATTTGGCCCAGTAGCTCCAGTTTTATAGGGTTTTCCAATTTCGGCACGTGCCAAACTTATAATCTTTTTTCCAACTGAAGAGGTGGTTTTTTTCTTACCAGTACTGTGTTTTGTATTAGTTTTTTTTACGTTTGTGGTCATACTAGAATTTGTGTCTGTGCCGTGCATATGACCCGTATTTAAATTTTCTTCAATCATATAATGTCTTTGTCCACCATAAGACATCCATGAAATCCAAAGATATTTTCCTGATTTTATTTTTGAGTCATAGGATACCTTTTGACCAGAATTATATGATCCAATAGAAGTTCCACTGGTACTTGCTGAAGTATAAATCTTATTAGTACCAGATGATGTAAATGTTCCACTCACAGTATCAGCCTTTACAGAAACACATAGAGGATTAAGAAATGATGTATTCTCATGGTTTAATTCTGCACCTAGTCCAATGATCAACGTACTCGACAATAATGACACAATAATTTTTCCTTTCATGTTCAAATCCCTCCTAAAATTTTAAATCAACAAAAGCATAGTATGAATATTTATAAATAATTTCCAACTATTCATATACGAATCATATAAGCTCTTAAATTGTGTTTTATGCTTTTAAATAAAATTATTAGGAATTCTAATTAAGCTGATAATAAAAAAGTACTATTTATTTTGAATGAGGATTAAGAAAGTTAATTAAATAATCTCAATTTGAATTTAATAACAATATTATTTATTAATAATGCTTAAGACTCTTAAACTTTTTTGACCGAATAATGAAAGGTGTGCTCTTTAGGAATCCTAATGGAAGATTTTATTGACAAAGTAATGGATAGAAACTAAAACAGAGTTGAAATTTAACATATATGGGGTGACTTATAATGAATAGTACTTTTTTTAGAAGATTAGCTTATTTTTGTGAAATGATGCTTTTGCCTACACTTATAGTTTCAGTACCAATTAGCACGATGGCAAAATCTAATAATGCTACTGAATCAACTCAAATTAAAAAGATTTTGAAACAACACCATCTTAAAGGGCAGGTGTTATCAATAACTAACTACAAAAATAGTCATGAAGCTTTAGGCTATGGTTATGCGAATAAAGCAGAAAACATTTTGAATTCCAACCCTAACGTCATTTATCCAGGTGCATCGTTACAGAAATCGATGACAGGGGCAATGATGGTTCAGGTTATAAATGATTCTCAGAAAAGCAAAAATCCAATCACACAAAATACTTTGATTAGTAGGTGGTATCCACAACTAAAAAACTCTAATAGAATAACAATTGGCAATCTTTTGACACAAACGTCTGGAATTATGGATAATAAAGCAGAAGTTGATCCAGGAAAAATTTTATCTGAAGATAGCGCAGTAAACGATACAATTCAAAGAATTAATAGTCAGGCAAGTACTATGGATACTGGATCTAATAAATTTCATTATTGTAATGATAACTACATATTAATTGCAGGTATCATTAGCCATTTTACAAAGAAGTCGTATGCTGACAACCTTGTTAATAGAATTATTAAACCGGCAGGATTGAAACATACATTTATGTGGAACCAGATTCCACAGGGAATGCTTGGTGCTCATATATATAAATTTGTTGATAAAGATTATCAACACGGTCAGGTACCAACTGGGTCCTCTTTATCATATATTTTGGGAGCAGGAAATATGTACACTACGCCTTCTGACTACTATACTTACTGTAAGGCTTTAAAGAACGGAAGTATTTTGAACAATTCGGATTATAAGTATATGACGAATCTGAAGGCGCAATCTACTAAACACTATAATAGTGGTTTTTATATTGACAAGCTTCATGATATGAAATTCGTTTATGGAAGTCTAGATTCAGTTGGAAATGCAAATTTTGTTAATCTGACAATAGGAAATAAGTACGGAGTGATTTTATTTGCAAATCAAACGGTAGCGACACAATCTGAAACCAGTGTAAAGGATGCTGCCGCACAAATTATTAAATATGTTGCGCCTAAAGCTTATGCAGAATAGGAAGAAGGAAAATAATTATGAAAAAGAAATTATTCTCATTATTAGCAGTAGTTTCAATTATGCTGTTTTTACCCGTGCCTGGATCGGCATCTAGGCATCATGTTACGTATCATTACAAGACGCAAAAATATGTTTCATTTGAAAAAATACCTAGAAATCAACAGAAAAAAGTTAAGTTTACGTTTAGAGTTAATCAAAATAAAATTCGCAGATATTATCCAAAATCGAAATATGCAATTCCAACTCAAAATGGTAAACATTATTTAGTCGGAAATGATTTGAAATTAGTTAATAATTCTAAATATAACGTTGTTATTTACGGAAATAAAATTTTGGCACCAAGCAAAAGCCAAAAAGTAAACTTTAGCAAAATATATTTAAAGAAACATCAAACACGCGTTATTCGTAATGTAATTACAGTGTCGAACGATGCATATTATACGTATAGTGAGGGAGAAGCAGATTTTCAAGATAATCAATATTCTCAGAGACAATTTGAATATAAGATAAGTCGATATCATGTGGTTTTCTTAATGTCATCTGATCTGTTTTATAAACCCTCTTGGCGTTATGGAAGCATACCTGGTTTTACTGTAAGGAACAGTCATGGTCATTTAAGAGCTCTTTATATGCTATCTTCTTTTTAGATGTTTAAATTGATATTAAGAGATTTGTTAGACGATTAATATAGAATCTCTTAGTGTGAAATACTTTTTATCATTGTATTGAAAAGTATAGATGTTATAGTGGATACAGGGTGATTAGTCATTTATGGGGGGAATAGGTTTGCGTATTAAAATTAGATTGCTAATTGGTGCTTTGTTTATAGGTGCGGCTTTTTCAGTGTTTCCGGTAATGTCACAATCGTTTGATAATAAAAATGGTTCAATGTCGGCCACTCAAAATACAAGTAGCATTAAGCTAATTTCGTATAATAAAAAAACAAATATGTTGTATGGTATGGTCAGCGGAAGTTATTCAAACATTATCACTAATAATGGCTTGAACTTGTTTGTTGTTGCGAATGGGAAAGAAGTTCTATTGGACAACGAAGATAACGTTAAAGTTCATGACAACCACTTTACTATTAACTTAGATAAGTATCCGAGTTCTATTATTAATAAATATCTAAATTCTGAAATTAAAGAGTCCGTTAGCCTTTATGTTCGAATTGGGACAGAAAACCAAGTTAAATCAGATAGTATTAATTTATAAAATCAAGGGCTACCTAATCTAAGGATTGGGTAGTTTTTAATTCCATCGGATAATGTGGTGTGTGGTTAAACTCAAACTTGGGTCCTGTCACCTTGAATCCAAATTGTTCATAAAATGAAAGAGCATGATCTTGAGCTTCGATATGAATAGTTTGATGTGGATAGGATTTGCGACAAGTTTCTAATACTTGTTGCATTAATTCTTTTCCAATTCCAGTTCCACGCACGTTGGAAGCAGTTAGAATCCGGCCAAATGAAATACCATGGTCAATTGTATATATGCGTGCGTATGCAACAATTTGTCCTTGATCGTATTTAAAAATATGGATTGATTTTAAATCGATTTTATCTAATTCTCGGTAAACTCGGTTTTGTTCTATAACGAAAACTTCAGTTCGAGCCTCTATAATATCAAATAATTCTTGCGTTGATAACTCATCAAATGTTTTAATAAACCACATAGGATAGAAAACCTTCTTTGTAATAGTTTTATCTATCTTAAAATAGTTTTGTTGCAAATGCAACAAAAGGAGCGAAAATGATTAATTTATTACGTCAGTTGGGTTTGATTTCAAGAATTTCATTAAATGAAGCGAATACGAAGTTTAAAGAGATAGGGCTGAATAACAATCAATTTCAATATTTAATGCGAATTTGCGAACAACCGGGATTATTTTTAGATGAACTAGCAAATGAAATGAAAGTCGATCGGACGACTAATTTTAGAGCAGTCAATAATCTAATTAAACGTGGATACGTTGAGAAACGTGCGGATAGTAGTAATCGAAAAGTGCGACGTCTATTTCCGACGGATTTAGGAATTAAGGTTTATCCTGAATTACACGAATGTGAAAGTAATATTGCGGAACGGGCTATGTCAGATCTTTCAGATGGAGAAAGATTGGTGCTACAAGAATTACTAGTAAAAATAACAAAGAAAATTGAACTAAAATAATAGAATATTAAATGTAAGCATGAGGGAGAAATCAAATGACTAAAAGAGCAGCTGCATTGCTTAAAAAGATGGATAATGTACTGGAAAATGAAGATATTCGCGATAATGAACGGCAAATTTTGGAAGCAAGTAAAAAGGAACTGGTTAAATCGGGCAACGACTTACGTGAGGCTGCTCAATTGGAGTCAATATTACGACCTTATGCGCTGAAACAAAGCTTATCTAAACCAATGGGCCTTTTTTACAATGATTTGGGCAGTCAGTACGGCAATCGGCGGGGAACGTTTATTTTTCCAATGTTTTAAGATAGAT
>NZ_JQCQ01000054.1 GCF_001437605.1 Pediococcus argentinicus | reverse complement strand
AGTCCAATATTATGGGTTCAGATCATACTTCAAAAAAATGAAGTAACATGTTTTTTTAATCCACTTTGTTAAACACTGTCTTCTTATTAACTTTACCTTGACCCGCTTTAGCGATTTGGTAAGTAAAACTACGTGCTGTGAATTTTTTACTTGATGACAAAATACCATTATATTGCCATTGCGAAACTTGGTTGTTGGCCTTTTGTTGTGCCAAAGTCAAAGTACCGCCTTGAGCCTTGTAACTCCAGTTAGCATCTTTACTTTGTTTTTGATATGCACTATCAAATGCAGATTCACTCTTACCTGCATCCATTGCGATATCGCGGTTTTGGTTAACAATAACTTTTTCGCCACTCTTAGCAAAAGTAACATACAAAGCCTTGTCCCCTGAAACACTTTGATATTGATATACATGACCTGGAACGTCTTTTGAAACGGATGTACTCATATGATAGTAAAATCCACCACAAACTGCCGCAATGATTACGACAACTGCTCCAACAATGGCCCAAATTTTCTTTTTCATTTAAAATCTACTCCCTTAGAAATTATTCGTCTGAGTCATCAGTACTTTGATCGTTTGTATCTGCTTGGTTATTGTCATCATCATGTGTGTCGCTGTCTGATTTATGTTCCTTGTTGGAATCATCATCGTGATGAGTATCAGTATCTTCGCTCTCGTTATCCTCAACGTCTGCGTCATCATCAGAATCTGTATCTGAATCCTTGTCAGAATCTGTACTTTGATCATCTGCACTGGAATCGTCACTTGATTCATCGCTTGAAGTATCACTAGATTCGTCACTTGATTCATCAGCAGTTGTCATTGTGAAGTTGTACTTAACGTTATCGCCATCAAGTTCAAGATCCAAGTCGACACTATCAGCCTTCTTCAAATCTTCCATCTTACCATCAGACTTCAAATTGTCGATAATCTTATCAGCAACTTTTTCAGCGGTCTTGTCATTCATCTTGTCACCAGATATATCTACAGATTGATCACTGCTGTATGCATCTTCTGTTTTAGCATCGTCGTCTGATGAAGTTGAATCACTGTCGTCTCCGCCAAATGAAACATCATCCATTTTGTCTTGAAGATAACTCTTAACTTGATCCGTAAACTCATCTGAAGATAGAGTAGCATCTTTATCCTTATCACTCTTGTTAACTTCATCTTTTGAAGCAACATTAGTCTTATCTGGTGCTTGGTAATTAGTAGTCTTGTTTGTGAAGTTGTTGTTAACAATTGGTGACACATTGATGTTAACGTTTGTTGAGTTATCAATGTAATTGTTAATTGTTACTTTAGTAAAGGCAACGAATAATCCTGTTCCTACATAATGGTAGTCTGTTGGAACTGGCTTACCATCACGATTTAAAATCAAAACATCCCCAGCATAAATCAAATCAATATTATGAATATTGTTGTCATAAGCTAGTTTAGCAACTGAAATACCAGTTGCTGCAGAGATTCCTGATAAGGTATCTCCCCATTGAATCACATACTTATCACCCTTTAATTCTTTAGTATTGATATGTTGTGAAGCAATATTATTAGCAATTTGTGTTGGCGTATTAGCAACCCAATTAGTAATATCAGCACGGTCTGCATTTGACTGATTAGCATAAAAGCTATTAGCAAGCGTAATTGCTGGTCTGAATGTGAGCGGTCCTAAAATGGCTGCTCCCATCAAAACAGATCCTGCGATGCGTTTTTTGTTTAGCATTATTTCTCCTCCAAATTTTAAATAATCCTACACTTATCCATTTATTATAATATATTATTTCACGGGTTCTTTCAATTAAAAATTAAGTTATAAAGGCAATAGTTAGGCCCTTCTACGGACACTTATATTATATCATAAAGCGTTTACACAAACTTGGTGCATCATACTCGCTTTCATCCATAATTCTTTTCTAAAAATCTATTCACGACTCGCTTTCATCTTTTATTTCATAAATAGTTGGAGTATCATATGTTTATATTAACATATGATACATTAAACAAATAAAGGAGTTTGTTATGAATTATTGGATTTTAGCTTTAACTTTTATCAGCGTTAACTTAGATTTCTTCTTCATGTTATTGTTTCTCCTAAAAAAATATTCAGTTCCAAAGGTTATGCTGGGATATTTACTTGGAAATATCATTCTTTTAATTGCTAGTTATGTGATTGGTAAAGCTCTGGCAGCCTTCTTGCCTGAATGGATTCTAGGAATTCTTGGTTTCTTGCCAATTTATATGGCATTTCATGATGATGACGACGATGACGATGGTGCTAAAAACCATCGTTCACCCGTCTTGAGCGTATTGATTACCTATCTATCTGTTTGTGCCGGCTGTAATTTATCAATTTTCTTGCCAGTTTTAGTCGGCGAAACTTGGACAAATTTCTTAGCCACTTTGATATTCATTAGTTTCCTTACTATTTTGGTAGTACTACTAATCAAAGCTGTTGCTAATATTCCTGCAGTTTCAAGAGTTATGGAAGCACACGGCGAAAAGTTAATGAAAGTCTGTTATGTATTGATCGGACTATACGTCTTCTGGGATAGTGGCTTAATTGAACATTTAATTCATTTATTCTAAATAAAAGCTCCAGTTCATTTTCTAAGGAATGAACTGGAGCTTTTTGCTATTTAGTAATTGCTCGTAATGAAATCTCTTTTACCTTATCAAAAGGTACCTTCTTGGGGTCTAACACATTATTTCGGACTGCAATTAGATATTCCAATATTGGAGTATACGCGTATGACATGATTACTGGATAGGCTCCAGCAACAAATACACCTTCTTCAATACCGCGATTTGTTAATTGATTTAAACTTTCAAACTCTGAATAGCTTTCGTCTAAACTAATATTTAATTGTTTTAACAAAGCCGATTGATTAAATTCTCTGATGATTAACATATCATCCAAGTGATTTTTGCCATAATGATAAATTGCATCCATCAGAATTTCCAAAGCTAATTTAGGATTACCGCTTAAATCAACCGCATTGATAGCCTCAGCTAATTTAGCTTTACGGTCCAAATAAGCTTCCCGTAAAATATCATCTTTATCACTAAAATATGTGTACACCGTTCCTGATGAAACATCTGCTGACTTCGCAATTTTGCTTAAAGTTACCGCTGCGATACCTTGTTCCATCATTATCTGACACGTACTATCTAAGATGCGTTTTCGTTTATCATCATCACGACTTCTCATAACTTACTCCACTTATTTACTGAATTTTTGTAGGAATGCCCATGCTTCATTTCTTGTTTCAATTGCTTCGGGTAACTTAGGTTCCCAATTAAAGCCATGCCACATACCTTCTTTAATTATATAACCATTTGGCACATTGGCTTGTTTTAATTTATCTGTAAATCTTAGCACATTACTCAACATCATATCACGTGTACCGGTCGTCATAAATGTTGGTGGGAACCATGGACCAATTTCAGCATAAAGTGGTGAAATATCAGCTGAATGGGGATTATGTTCACCAATGTAACGTTGTGCTAATCGTAATGATAAATGAGTCGATAAGGCATCACGATGTCCATTAAATACTGCACTATCGCCATCCCCACTAATGTCTAATGCCGGGCAGAATAGAATAATTGCATTAGGCATTGGAATAGCTTTTTTATGCATTCGAACAAGAACTGAAGCTACGATTGTTGATCCGGCTGAACTACCGGTCATGTAGATTGGTTGATCAGCAAATTGTGCTCCTAACGCACTGTAAAATTTTTCAACTTCATTTAGAGCAGTTGGTGCAGCAGCTTCAGGTGCCAACGTATATTCAACAGAGTAAACTGGCAAATGCGTTTCAGCTGCTGCTAATAAACCATTTCGATCACGAGCCGTTCCCATAATAAAGCCTCCACCGTGAACATTAATGATGATTCCTTGATCTCTCTTAACATCCGCAGCTTCAATCAGTAATCCATTCGTTCCACCGAAATTAACGGGTTTTACGTTTAATTTATTCTCAGCAATAATCTGTTCTTCCATTTTATCTTCGCCATCTTGAAACTGTTGGCGCATTCTAAAAATCATCTTGTTGGTAATTGGAATGAAATTCGGTAAATCAAATCCCGTAAACTTTTCAATCATTTTTGCTGCTTCTTTTGATACTGTATTTCTTTGGTTTGTATTGAATTTAACTTTTGGCATTTTTATTTTTCCTTTCTTAACTGAACGTTCAGTTAAGAATAAGGTGTTTTGTTTTAAATGTCAATTAAAAGGTGAAAATTATTTTTGTTGGTTTAACGTTCTATTCTGAAACGCGTTCGACAACCCAACTTTCTCCGCTTAACCAAAGAATGACAATCATCCCAAAAAAACGGGATAATTGTCGTTCTTCTTGCCTTCTATTCTAAAATGCGCTCGACAACCCAACTTTCTCCGCTTAACCAAAGAACGACAACTATCCTCAAAACCAGGATAATTGTCGTTCTTCTGTTAATGCTCAAAAGCTATTCGGGTTGTCTCACGCTCTTTTTTACCACTCATATTCCACTGGGTCTTTGATGTACTTGTTATAAACATCTTGGACAATTTCCATTTGAGCGTTAGTTAGTGCTGGGACTTCAGCAGCGGAAGTGTTGCGTTCAATTTGAGTTGGGTTACTTGCACCTGGGATAACTGCTGACACGGCATCATACATTAAAATGTAGCGGAGGGCTGTATCGGCTAGGTTATCAGTACCTAAGCGTTCTTTTAATTCATCAGCAGCCTTAACACCTGTTAAGTAATCAACACCGGAGAATGTTTCACCTTTACTGAATAATTCTCCGTGACGATTATTAGCACGATGATCAGTTGGCGCGAACTTCGTATCAGCTGTGTATTTACCAGTTAACAGTCCGCTTGCTAAAGGTACACGAGCTAAAATTCCAACATTATGCTTCTTTGCTAAATCAAAGAACAAGTTAGCTGGACGTAGACGGAACATGTTGAAAATAATTTCAACAGCTGAAATGTCATAATTCAAAGCTTTGATTGCTTCTTCTACACGTTCGACACTAACTCCATAATTTTTAATCTTACCTTCTGCTTTTAGAGCATCTAATGCTTTAAAAGTTTCTGGTTGATAGTATGTTTCCATTGGTGGGCAATGTAAAAGAACTAAGTCTAATGAATCAACATGTAAGTTCTTCAAGCAATCGTCTACATATTTGCGAATATGTTCTGCATCAAAATGTTCCGTGCTAAGTGGTTCCTCTTTACGACCAATCTTAGTTGAATAATGAACATCTGGATGTTTCTTAATGAATTGACCAACTGCTTTTTCACTAGCCCCATTTTGATAAATATCAGCAGTATCAAAATAGTTTACGCCATGTTCATAAGCGGCCTCGAGGGTATCCATTGCATCCTTTTCATCAAATTCAGCACCCCATTTACCACCTAGTTGCCAAGTTCCTAATGAAACTTCACTAATCTTAAATCCTGTTTTTCCTAAAGTACGATATTCCATATTTGTTCCACTCCTTTTTTATTCAAGTATAGTGTACAACCTGGAGGCGACTTCAGGTCAAGTAATTTAATTAAATGCATATCACTTGAATCTCTGACCAATACTGACTATTATAATAAGTGAAGCGGGGGAAAGATATTCCACCACGAGGATTCGACACTTACCAAAGATAAGATTTCAGAGAGGGGATTTTGACTATGGCAAATGAAGTATCTAATCGAAATAAAGGTGAACTATGGGATCCATTCTTCGACCGCCTATCACAAAACTTTTTCAACGGATTCGATAATAATGGACTTAACTGGGGTGAAGGAACCCTAAAGACGGACGTGAGTGAATCTGATAAAGATTATCGCGTCAAAGTTGATGTTCCTGGCGTTGATAAAAAGGACGTTAAATTAAACTATCAAAATGACGTCTTAAATCTAGAAGTTAAGAAAGATAGTTTCTCAGATCATGAAGATTCTGAGCATAATGTAACCATGTCTGAACGCCATTATGGTGTAATGCGTCGCAGTTATGCTCTTCCTGATGTTGATCAAAATAACATCAGTGCTAAAGTCGATAATGAACTGACCCCCTGATATTGGACAAA
>NZ_JQCQ01000053.1 GCF_001437605.1 Pediococcus argentinicus | reverse complement strand
ATATTTTAAATATACGAGGAGTGGTACAAATGACTGAAGAAATAGATATGTCAACCAAATATGATCCTAAGTCAGTTGAAGCTGGTCGTTATCAAGACTGGTTAGATCAAGGATTGTTTAAACCAAATGCCGATAAGAAAGCAAAACCATATTCAATCGTTATTCCGCCTCCCAATGTAACTGGTAAGTTGCATTTAGGACATGCATGGGATACAACATTGCAAGATATGTTAATCAGACAAAAGAGAATGCAAGGATTCGATACACTCTGGTTACCAGGTATGGATCATGCAGGAATTGCCACTCAAGCTAAAGTTGAAGCTAAACTTCGTGAAGAAGGGGTTTCACGTTATGACTTAGGCCGTGAAAAGTTCATCGAACAAGTTTGGGATTGGAAAGATGAATACGCTGATACAATTCATCAACAATGGGCTAAAATGGGTCTTTCATTAGATTACTCACGTGAACGTTTCACCTTAGATGATGGACTTTCAAAAGCTGTTCGTAAGGTTTTTGTTAGCTTGTACAAAAAGGGCTTAATTTACCGTGGCGAATATATCATCAACTGGGATCCTCAAGCTCGGACAGCTTTATCAGATATCGAAGTTGAACATCAAGATGATGAAGGTGCTTTCTATCATGTTAAGTACTTCTTTGTTGATAAAGATTTCACTTTTGACGGTAAAAACTACATCGAAATTGCTACTACTCGTCCCGAAACCATGTTTGGTGATGTTGCGGTAGCTGTTCATCCTAGCGATGAACGTTATAAGGAACTTGTTGGCAAAGAGGTTATTTTGCCACTTCAAGGTCGTCATATTCCAATTATTGCTGATCAATACGTTGATCCTGAGTTTGGTACCGGAATGGTTAAGATTACACCAGCTCATGACCCTAATGACTTCTTAGTTGGTAATCGCCATAATTTGAAACGCATCAACACAATGAACGAAGATGCTTCAATGAATGAAAATGCTGGTAAGTACGAAGGTATGGATCGCTTTGATGCACGTAAAGCAATGGTGAAGGATCTAGAAGATCAAGACTATATGATCAATATTGATCCAATCACACATAGTGTTGGTCATTCAGAACGTACTGGAGTTCAAGTTGAATCACGCTTATCAACACAATGGTTTGTTAAGATGGACGAACTTTCAAAGATGGCGTTGGATAATCAGAAAACTGATAACAAAGTTAACTTTGTTCCAGACCGTTTTGAACATACCTTTGAACAATGGATGGAAAATGCTCATGACTGGGTTATCTCACGTCAGCTTTGGTGGGGACATCAAATTCCAGCATGGTATAACAAGGAAACTGGTGAAACTTACGTTGGTGAGGAAGCACCAAAGGATATTGAAAACTGGGAACAGGATTCAGATGTTTTAGATACTTGGTTCTCTAGTGCACTTTGGCCATTTTCAACAATGGGTTGGCCAGATGAAAACTCTGAAGATTATAAACGTTACTTCCCAACTAGCACTTTAGTAACAGGTTACGATATTATCTTCTTCTGGGTTTCGAGAATGATTTTCCAAAGTCTTGAATTTACTGGTCAACGACCATTTAAAGATGTTCTATTGCATGGATTGATTCGCGATGAATCAGGACGCAAGATGAGTAAATCACTTGGTAACGGGATTGATCCAATGGATGTCATTGACAAGTACGGTGCAGATACATTGCGTTGGTTCCTATCAAATGGTTCAACTGCTGGACAGGATATTCGTTTCAGCTATGCCAAAATGGATGCTGCTTGGAACTTTATCAATAAGATTTGGAATGCTAGTCGATTTGTAATCATGAACTTAGGTGATGTTCAAAAGCCAACCTTACCAGATGCTAAAAACTGGAACTTAACTGACCGTTGGATTTTGAGTCGCTTAAATGAAACAGTTGAACAAGTTACTCATTTCTTTGATGTTTATGACTTTGGTGAAGCTGGTCGCGCATTATACTCATTTATTTGGGATGATTTCTGTGACTGGTATATCGAAATGTCTAAAGAAGTACTAACAGGTGATGATGAAGCTGCTAAAGCTAATACTCAACAAATTTTAGCTTACGTCTTAGATCAAACTTTGAAGTTATTACATCCAATAATGCCATTCGTAACTGAAAAGATTTGGCTATCAATGCCACACGAAGGTGCATCATTGGTTACAGCTGCTTATCCAGTTGTCCATGATGAGCTCCAAAACGATCAGGCTGAATCAGAAATGAAGAGTTTAATCGAATTGATTAAGGCGGTTCGAACAATCCGTGCTGATGCTAATGCACCAATGTCTAGTGCTGTAGATCTCTTAATTAAGACAAACGACGAACAATTAAAAGGTTTGTTTGAAAATAACAAAGACTATATTGAACGTTTCTGTCATCCAAGTGATTTGCAAATTGGAAAAGACGTTACAGCACCAAAATTAGCTATGTCAGCTGTTATTACAGGTGCTGAGGTATATATTCCTCTTGCAGAGTTGATTGACCTTAATGATGAAATTAAGCGTCTTGAAGGCGAACAAGCAAAATACGAATCAGAAGTTAATCGGGTAGTTAAAAAGTTAAGTAACGAACGTTTTGTAAACAATGCTCCTAAAGATGTTGTGGATGCTGAAAAGCAAAAACAGGTTGAGTGGGAAGAAAAACTTCAAATTACAAAACAACGATTAGCTGATGTCAAAGCTGAACAGTAATTTAATATTAAAAATAAGGATCGTTGCAAAGTTAAAATTTGTCAGCGGTCCTTATTAGTATCATCATATTAGTTAACAAAGGAGGGATGTTCTTTGGATTATAAAGAAGCACTAAATTTTATTCATAGTCGTCCACGTTTAAGAAAAAAGCCTAGTTTAGACAGAATGACTACCTTTTTAAATCAACTTGGTAATCCTCAAAATGATGTCACAGGAATTCATATTGCAGGTACTAATGGTAAAGGATCAACGGTTGCTTTCTTGGAACGTTTACTCGAAAAACATGATTTGAAAGTTGGTACATTTGCGTCACCATTTATTGTTCGTTTTAACGAACGAATTCAAATTAATCGTCAGCCAATTTCAGACCAGGATTTGGTTGAATTGGTTGAAAAGATTCAACCAATCGTAGAACAAATGGATGCTGAAGCTATCGGTGGTCCATTAGAATTTGAGATTGATACGGCGATGATGTTTTTGTATTTTAAAGAACACCCGGTTGATGTTGCACTGATAGAAGTTGGCATTGGCGGTCTATTTGATTCCACTAATGTTTTTACGCCAATCTTGTCAGTTATTACTAATATTGGATGGGACCATATGGAAATTCTGGGAGATACAATTCCGAAGATTGCTGAACAAAAGGCGGGAATCATTAAACCAACTATTCCCGTTGTGACAGGTTCAACTGATCCTGAAGCCTTAAAAGTTATTCAAAAAGTAGCTAGTGATTCAGGTAGCACTCTTAAAACTTTTAAAACGGATTTTTCGATTAGCAAAAGTACTGATCAACAAATCACATTTAAGAATTCTGATGTTATTTGGGATAACTTAGAATCTAGTTTATTTGGTGAATATCAGTTAACTAACTTGGCAGTTGCATTAGAAAGTTTAACGATGGTCAGTTCAATTTTAAAGATAAGACTAGACGTTAACCGAATTAAGTCTGCTGTTAAAACAACGAAATGGGCTGGTCGAATGGAAATGGTTTCTAGTCAGCCTCTGGTATATTTAGATGGTGCTCATAACTTACCGGGGATCGAAGCTTTACATCAAACTATCCAAACTAATTGGAGTCGTCAAAAAGTTTATATCATTACAGCAGTTTTGGACGATAAATTGTATCAACCAATGTTAAATAACTTAGTTGAATTACCAAATGTTGAACTTACTCTAACGAACTTTACTGGACCAAGTAAGAGACAAGCAGTCACACCAGATGAGATTAATTCTCAATTGTTAAAAGAAGTAGAGTATATTTCAAATTGGCGTGATGCTATTCAGCTCGCAGGTTCAAAGATGCAAGCTGGTGACGTTTTGATTATCACAGGATCTCTGTACTTTATTTCAGAAGTTCGACCATTTTTTGTTAAGTAAAATAATTAACACCTCAGTAGCGTATTTGAAGTTGAGGTGAAAAGTTATGAAACAAATTTTAGAAAATGTGATTGAGAAACAATTTGATTTAGGAACAGATCGACTTAACAACGAAGAGTTAGTTAAATCATTTTTATTGTGTGTAACCCCTGAACAGAATTTAGAAGAGAATGTTGCTAAATTTTGGAGTCAGGTTGGGGAGATGGGGATGTATCGTCTACTCACAAATACTGAAATTAACGACTTATTTTGTGACGCTCGATTGAGTATGGGGTTTGCAGCAGCGGTTGAATTGGGACGTCGTATCCAACGTGATCCACAAGAGTTTCTTGGCAAAGTAATGGGGAG
The DNA here is from genome assembly GCF_001437605.1 of Pediococcus argentinicus. Classification (GTDB taxonomy): domain Bacteria; phylum Bacillota; class Bacilli; order Lactobacillales; family Lactobacillaceae; genus Pediococcus; species Pediococcus argentinicus. Next base: position 1,882 of record NZ_JQCQ01000053.1, on the reverse strand, counting down.
CAGACAGATTGGTTTAAAGATGGTTGGTCAATATCAAAAGACTAATCAGGAACAACTCACTTTGCTGAGTTTAGATACTAAAAATAAAATAAAATTACAAAAAGTTATTTTTCAAGGTGGACTGAATTCAGCAGCGGTTCATCCCAGAGAAGTCATGCACGAAAATATTCGGGTTAGTGCTAATAGTTTTATATTAGTCCATAATCATCCAAGCGGTGATGAAACGCCATCGGATAACGATATTCGATTTACCAAAAGAATGTTTGAAGTTGGAAAGTTGATGGGAATTGATCTATTAGATCATATTATTATTGGTGATCAATCCTACTGGAGTGCGGCTGAAAGTAATATTATTTGAAAATTAATTAAGATTTGAAAACGCCCATTTCTGGGAGTTCCATGTGGTATAATACGTAAGTTGTCGGTAAAAATTTAGAATGGAGATTGCTCAATATGCAAAAGTTTTTTTCAAATAGAAAATTAGTGATTACCGTAATTTGTTTAATCATTGCGTTTGGATTGATGACAGTCTCATTGACAATTAGAAAACGAAATACCACACCTGCTCCTCAAAAAGCTGGTAATGATGTATTTGCATTGGTAAACCGCGTTATTGCTTATCCAGTTCGTGGGGCTCAAAAAGTGGGCGAAAATTTCAATAATTTTGTTGATACTTACCAAGAAAATCAGCACTTAAAGAAAAATATCGACGATTTAGATGAAACACATGCTCGCAACCAAGCACTAGAACAAGAAAATCAACAATTAAAAGAAATCGTAAAATTAAAATCTTCAATGACTGACTACAATTTGGTCAGCGCTAATGTTTTAACTCGTTCACCTAGTTCATGGCAAAACATTGTCACAATTAGTAAGGGTACTGCCAGTGGAGTTAAAAAGAACCAACCCGTTGTAGCCGGTAATGGCTTAGTGGGACGTGTTATCGAAGCTAACTATGCAAGTAGTAAAGTAGAATTGATTAGTGATAACAATGATGCTGCCAACCGTTTTGCTATTCAGGTTAATGGTACAGATGGAAAGAGTGTTAATGGGATTGTAACTGGTTATAATAAGCAAAAGAACTTGATTATTATGGGTCAAATTACATCTAAGAATAAAATTAATACTGGTGAAATTGTAACAACATCAGGTTTAGGCGGTGTTACACCTAAAGGTCTTTATGTTGGAAAGGTTGTTAAGGTTACAAAAGATGACTATGGTTTGGCTTCAGAATTACTAATCAAGCCAGCCGCTGACATGAGTAATATCAATGATGTTGCAGTCGCTCAGCTTAAGTAGGGGAATAATATGATTCAATCATCAAAACTTAAATATATCTATCCGATTGGATTATTTATTGCTTTCTTTTTAGATGGTGCAATTAATCAAGTCTTTTCGGCTGATTTATTCCAATTTCCATATTCAATGATTAGTAATTTAATTATTATTTGGATGGTTTTTACAATTTTTTTCACTGGTCAAGATCAGATTCATTTTCTTTTATGGGCACTAGTTTTAGGCCTGATGTTTGACTGGTATTATACGGGGATTTTCGGCGTCAATCTCTTCATTTATCCGTTAGTAGTTATGGCGGTTCAAGGGATTAAACCGTTTGTTAGAACAACTTTTATATCAGTGCTAACCGTTACTCTAGTGGCATTGGTGCTGTCGAACAGTTTGTTTTATGCAGTGTTTACTTTCCTAAGATTAACTAACGTCTCCGTAGTATTTTTTATTGGATATTCATTACTACCAACCATCATTTTAAACTTATCAATGGTTGTAGTTCTCTACTATCCTTTAAAACAATTATTTAGAAGAACACGCGGTGCAAGTTCTAGAACTTTAGAATAAAAGCTGTCAAACGTTTTTGAAAATGTCC
>NZ_JQCQ01000052.1 GCF_001437605.1 Pediococcus argentinicus | reverse complement strand
ATGCTTGACTTTGGGTAGAAAAAAAGCTGCGACAATAGTCACAACTTTTATTTAAAAATTAACCTTCAATAACTTCTTTTTCCTTAGCGCTAACAATTTCATCAACTGTCTTAATAGCTAAATCAGTAATTCCTTGAGCTTGTTTTTCAAGATCATGTAATTCATCATCATTGAAATCGCCATTCTTGTTGCCCTTTTTAAGATTATCCATCGCATCACGACGAATATTACGAACAGCAACTTTAGCTTTTTCACCTTCGGCTTTAACACTCTTGGCTAAATCTTTTCTTGTTTCTTCAGTCAATTGAGGAATAACTAAACGAATTGCAGTACCATCATTAGCAGGATTGATTCCCAAATTAGATGTCAAAATAGCCTGTTCAATATCACCGAGAACACTTTTATCATAAGGTGTAACTAAAAGCACACGAGCTTCTGGGATTGTGATTGAAGCCATTTGATTAAGAGGAGTTGGAGCTCCGTAATAATCAACTGAAACTCGATCTAACAATCCAGCATTAGCACGTCCGGCACGAATACTACCTAAGTCACGTTCCAAAGATTGGTGTGCTTTATGCATTCGTTCTTCTGCGTCAGTTAAAATTTCATTTTTTGCCAAATTTATTTCCCCCTAACAGTTGTTCCGATGTTCTCACCTAAAACAACTTTTTTAATGTTACCAGGTTGATTCAAATTAAAGACAACTAATGGAATATTATTTTCCATTGATAATGAACTTGCAGTTGTATCCATTACATTAAGACCCTTATCAATGATATCCATGTGAGTTAACTCATCAAATTTAACAGCATTAGCATCTTTGTTAGGATCTGCAGAATAGATTCCATCAACACCGTTCTTAGCCATTAAAATTGCTTCTGCGCCGATTTCTGCAGCTCTTAAAGCAGCAGTTGTATCAGTTGAGAAATATGGACTACCTGTACCAGCAGCAAAAATAACAATCCGATTCTTTTCAAGATGACGAACCGCTTTACGACGAATATAAGGTTCTGCAATTTGTCTCATTTCAATTGAAGTTTCTACACGTGTAGGAACGTCTAATGATTCTAAGCTGTCTTGAAGAGCAAGAGCATTCATAACAGTTCCAAGCATACCAATGTAATCAGCTTGAACTCGTTCCATACCCATTTGTTCGCCAGTTTCTCCACGCCACATGTTACCACCACCGCAAACAATTGCGATTTGAACACCCATGTCGTGAATATCCTTTAACTCTTCTGCAACCTTCTTAATTACTGGTGGGTTGATACCTGTCTTTTGTTCTCCAGCTAGAGCCTCACCACTTAGTTTCATTATTACGCGCTTATATTTAACGTCAGCCATTTATCTGCCTCCTGTTTATTTATCTTTAATTTTATCATACCCAGTTAAGAGCGTCACTGTTACCTCATAATTTAGGCAAAATAAAAAGGCTGATTTTATTCAGCCCTTTTAAATTATTCACCCATTTCTTTGCGAACTTCTTCAGCAAAGTCAACGGTTTGCTTTTCAATACCTTCACCGACTTCATAACGGACGAATGATTTAACTTTTCCACCCTTAGAGGCAACGTATTTAGCAACTGTTTGATCAGGATCCTTAACAAATTCTTGATCATCCAAACTCATTTCTGATAAGAACTTGTTTAAACGGCCTTCAACCATCTTTTCGATGATTTTAGCTGGTTTGCCTTCACCTTCAGCTTCTTTTGTAAGTACTTCACGTTCGTGATCCAATACTTCAGCAGGAACTTGGTCACGATTTACATACTTGGGATTAATAGCTGCAACGTGCATTGCAACGTCTTTAGCTGTTTCTTCATCAGCGCCTTCAACAACAACTAATGAAGCAATCTTTCCGCCCATGTGTAAGTATGATCCGAAATGTTCGTCATCGGTCTTTGAAACTGTTTCAAAACGACGAAGAGAAATCTTTTCACCGATTACTTGAGTTGCTTCGATGATATCATCATTGATTGTACCTTTTGGTGACTTCAATGCTAAAGCACCTTCTAAATCAGAAGGATTTTCAAGTGCAACTTGTGCAGCGATTTCTTTAACAAGGTCAACGAAACGATCGTTTGAGGCAACAAAGTCAGTTTCTGAGTTAACTTCAACGATTGCAGCTGTGTTTTCATGAGTTTCAACGTCTGCTAAACCTTCAGCAGCAACGCGATCACTTTTCTTGGCAGCTTTAGCAATACCTTTTTCACGAAGAAAATCGATCGCTTTTTCCATGTCGCCTTCAGTTTGTACTAAGGCTTTTTTAGCGTCCATCATTCCGACACCGATCTTATCACGTAATTCTTTAACTTGAGCAGCAGAAATACTTGCCATTATTATGGCCTCCTTTAATTTTCATATAAAAAGCCATCACAGTCTAGGCCATAAAGGTCTAAAGCGCGACAGCCTAAATAACTAACTATTTTTCAGAGCTTCCTTCTTCAACTGTCTTTTTCAAGTCAGCTAAAGTGTCTTCACTAACGTTTGCGTTAGCTGCAGCAGCTTCATCTTCAGCGTCTTGGTCTTCGCCTTGACGTCCTTCGATAACAGCATCAGCCATTTTTGCAGTAATTAAACGAACGGCACGGATAGCATCGTCGTTTGATGGAATGATAACATCAACTTGATCAGGATCAGAGTTTGTATCAACCATTGCAACAACAGGAATGTTAAGCTTTTGAGCTTCTTTAATAGCAATTTGTTCCTTACGAGGATCAACAACAAACATAACATTTGGAATATGTGGCATATCTTCGATACCACCCAAGAATTTTTCAAGCTTGTCTTTTTGCTTGTTAAGAAGTGAAACTTCCTTCTTAGGTAGACGTTCGAATGTACCGTCTTCAGCCATCTTTTTGATGTCTTTAAGACGTTTGATACGTGTTTGAATAGTATTCCAGTTTGTTAAAGTTCCACCTAACCAACGATGGTTAACAAAGTATTGGCCAGCACGTGTTGCTTCTTCTTCAATAGCAGTTTGTGCTTGCTTCTTTGTACCAACAAACAATACAACACCGTCATCAGCAGCAACGTCTTTAACAAAGTTATAAGCGTTGTCAACTAACTTAACAGTTTTTTGTAAGTCAATGATATAAATACCATTACGTTCTGTAAAAATGTATGGTTTCATCTTTGGGTTCCAACGACGTGTTTGGTGACCAAAGTGAACACCTGCTTCAAGTAATTGCTTCATAGAAATAACAGCCATGTTATTCTACCTCCTAGTTTTTCTTCCCCAACTTTCAGTGGTCATAGGAATCTCTGCAAAGCAGCGACACTACCCACGACTTCCAGTTAGGTGCTTTTTAGCATTTAAGCCGAATATAAGTATACCGTATCGCCTAGTTCATGACAAGTATTAATCTAGACTAACTAAGTTTTCAGCAGTCCCTTTTTCAATAAAACTTTTATTATTGTCCAATGCGATTTGTACCATATTCTTTACAGCCGTTTTGGTGTAAAAAGCAGAATGTGGTGTAATCATTACATTTTCTCTATTGTACAAATTATTAAAAATAGGATCATCTATGGCCTGACTGCCATGGTCAACGTCAAAGATACCGACTTCGTTTTCGTAAGTATCCAATCCAGCACCTGCAACCTTGCCACTATCCAAAGCTTTAATAAGAGATTCTGAATCGATTAACGTCCCTCTGGAATAATTTAAAATAAATACTCCACCCTTCATTTGGCTGAAGGCTTCATCATTTAACATATGATAATTATCTTTCAGAGCCGGTACATGCAATGTTATTACATCTGCTTGTTTGTACAATTCTTCTAATGTATCTACGTAAAAACCTTCTTTTTCAATCTCAGGATTACGAAAAACATCATAACAAACTAATTTGGCACCAAATCCTTTAAAAATGCTCATAGCAGCACGACCAATTCGTCCTGTGCCGATCACTCCTACAGTCATTTGGTTTAACTCAAGTGCAATGTCTGGTGCCCAACGAAAATCTCCCGATTTCATTTTGGACTCAAACTCTGGAATCCTACGTAATAAAGCCATTAATTGTGTAACTGATAACTCAGCTATAGCACTAGGGGAATATGCTGGGACATTTGATAAATTAATATTGAACTTACGCAAAGTTTCAAATGGTACATTGTCCACTCCTACATTTCTCAGTGAGAAAGCGTGAATACCGTACTCATTCATTTTCTCAAAGATTCCATCAGAATATGGTTTTTGTTGATAAGCAACCACTCCATCAAAACCTTTAGCTAAATCAATGTTATCAGTAGTCAACAAATCTTGAACTGCTTTAACTTCGATTTTGTTCTTTTCTTCCCATTCCTTTAGATAGGGAAGTTCGTCATCTCTTATTCCATACGCAATAATTTTCATCAATACGTCCCTCTTCCTTTGAAATTGCACCACCACTATATCATAAAAGAGCTTTCATTTCAGGAGTAATCTACGTCATTTTCTTTTAAATATTTTAACTTCTTTTGCCTAGTTTGGTGCTTGAAGGAATATTCTGCATGCATAGCATCATGTTGAGACTCAAAACTTTCAAAATAAAGTAGTTGAACCGGACGCCGACGTTCAGGCTTGGTATATTTTGCCCCTTTTCCAGCGTTATGAGTCGTAACTCGGTTAATAAGGTTAGTTGTATACCCACCATACAAGGTGTTATCAGCACATTTTAATACGTAAAAATAAAAACCGTCCTTAACTGGGATTTCCATATAACATTGCCTTCATTTCTTCGGAGTACTCACTACCTTCATACTCAATAATTGGTGGCATTATACGCACTCCTCCACTTTTTCCATCTTTTATCGCTTCAATAAGCACAACATTTGCTTCTTCTTCATCATGCCCATAGGCAAATTGAATTCGTTTCGGAGACAATCTGGTCTTTTCCATCATATTCAAAATTTCACCCAAACGGTCTGGACGATGAACTAAGAAAAGCTTACCGTTCATTTTTAGTAATCTACTACTAACCGTCAACACACTTTCTAAATCAGTCTTGAGCTCGTGACGTGCAATGGCTAAATAGCTGTTAGGATTTTTTATGCTTTTTTCAGAGACTTTAAAATAAGGTGGGTTACAAAGTACTGCATCAATTGAATCAGGAGCAATTACCTTTTCTGAATTATTCAAATCTTGATTAAAAACATTAATTTGTTTTTCTAAGTGATTCAGTTTGACACTTCTTTCTGCCATATCTGCTAGCCTAGGTTGAATTTCCACCATGCTGATGTGTCCTTGAGTTCTATGAGACACAAAAAGTCCCACCGCCCCATTGCCAGCGCAGAGATCCACAATATTTGTATTTTGACTTTTTTTAACTTCAGCAAAATTGGCCAATAACACAGCATCAATTGAAAACGAAAAAACTTCTGCCGATTGAATAATTTCAACGCCTTCACTAAAAAGCTGATCAATTCGTTCGTTATTCTTTAATAGTGACTTATTATTCATATATAATTCTCCTGGTTGCAACTTTAACAGATTTTGTTCATACTTATTCTAAATAAAAAAATTAAAAAGGTGAAAAGTAATGTTATATTCTTTTATTCGTGCCATCGTTAAGGGCTTGATTTACTTAATTAATGGTAAGCCAGTCATCTTAAACCATGAAAAACTACCAACAGAAGGATCCTACATTCTAGTTGGCCCTCATCGAACTTGGTTTGATCCGGTTCTATTTGCATTAGCAGCATCTCCGAAGAAATTCTCTTTCATGGCTAAGCAAGAGTTATTTAAAAATCCAATTCTTGGATGGTTTATAACAAAGTTAAATGCTTTTCCTGTTGACCGTCAACATCCCGGCCCTTCTGCCATCAAAACACCAGTTAAAATTTTAAAAAAAGGTGAATTGGCAACTATCATTTTTCCATCCGGAACTCGCCACTCACAAGAGTTAAAAAGTGGTGCATTCGTAATTGCCCGTTTAGCCAATGTTCCAATTATTCCGGCAGTGTATCAGGGGCCACTAACTTTTAAGAGTTTATTTACTCGACGCAAAACACATATTGCATTTGGTGATCCAATCAATATTGATCGTAAAACCCGTTTAAATGACGATGTATTAGCAGATTTAGAAAAGCAATTAAATCAAAATTTCAATGATCTTGATAAACAAATCGACCCGACATTTAAATACGTGGATGTTTCTGCAAAATAAAAAAACCTGGTTATTAACCGGGTTTTTATTATTTCTTTGCTTGACTTTGCATTGCAGTCATCATTTGATGAAGTTTCTTTTGTGATGGTTTTTGACCCATCTGAAGCATCATCGTCCGTAACATATCTTCGTTAATTGGTGGATTATTTTTTAAATAATTCTCCATGTACCGGCGAGCTAAGAAGAAACCACCCACAGCACCTAACAAAAGAGCAATGACAACAATCACAATCCAAATTGCTGTTGACATTTAAAGGACCTCCAATATTTACTTACATTACTAATTCTACACAACTTTAGCAAAAAACAAAAGTACAGAATTAGTCGTCATAGCGTAACTTAATTGTGGGTGGA
>NZ_JQCQ01000051.1 GCF_001437605.1 Pediococcus argentinicus | reverse complement strand
AACGACCAAAATCTGTCAATCAGCGATACAAAAAGCGTATGTTTATGACTATTTTAGGTGTGTTTGGATGTACGGCCTTGCTGATTACTGCATTTGGGATTAGCGATTCGTTAAATGGAATTGAATCAGCCCAATACAAAAATATTATTCATTATGATTTATTGGGTGTTTATAATCCGCACAGTGATAAAGATAATTCATACAAAAAGTTTGTTAAAACTAGTAGTGCGGTTGAGAAGTCCACGAATGCCTTTTACGAGCCAGTTACGGCCAAGAGTGGAGTATCGTTAGCTAATCAACAAATAACGATGCTTGTACCAGAACATCCTACTGAAATTAATCCATATACTTCATTGAAGGACCAGAATGGTAAAAAGTTAACATTAGATAATAACGGAGCAATCATAAGTGCTAAATTAGCTCAAGTATTTAAAGTTAAAGCAGGAGATCATTTGACCGTTAAAGATGATCAATCTAGTGTAGATCACTTTTCAAGAGAATTGACCAAACAAGATGCGTCATTAAATGTAGTTCAGTCCAATACAGCAAAGAAGACAATTCACAGTATTTTAGGTGGATTGAATCACGTAGTAATTGTGATTGTGATTTGTGCTTCAATCCTGGCATTCGTGGTTTTATATACCCTTACTAATATCAATGTTTCAGAACGAATTCGTGAATTATCAACAATTAAGGTTTTAGGATTCTATCCGAGAGAAGTAACGATGTATATTTACCGCGAAACGTTAATTTTGACGATTGTCGGAGTGTTAACAGGATTCATAGGTGGAAAATTATTGCATGGATACATTATTCAAGCTTTGCCACCTGAAAATGTAACTTCAATTACACATCTTTATCCAATGAACTTTACGATTTCCACTGCAATTACGATGCTATTTTCATTGTTTGTAATGTGGTTAATGGATCGCAAAATCAGAAGAGTAGATATGCTAGAAGCATTAAAATCAGTCGATTAACTTATGGAAAATATTAAATCAATTCAATTTGATTTAATATTTTTTTTGGTTAGGGTAAAAATAAAGATAATTAATGGTAAGATTAGAAAGGTGAATTAAAAAGAGGGTGGACCAACGCATACAAAACAGTATCAAGAAACAGAAACTTGACTGCAAAGAGCATTAGTAGATTTACTGTCCGAGAAAACTTTTGGCAGGATAACAATTCAGGATTTGGTGAGCCAATCTTCTGTTGGACGCTCAACTCTGTATGAACATCACTACAATAAGTACGATTTGGTCCAAGAAATGATCGAAGAACAAGCAACGATATTTCAAAAAGCAGTTCAAGTTCGTTTTGCCAATGACGTTCAAGATGGATTTCAGCCAGAACGGTTGGCTCAAATTGTGGAGGCACTGTTACCGAATCGAAAAGCGATTGTTGCACTTTATCATTTGAATGTAGATGAGGATTCTTTGGAACGTCGTTACCATCAGATCATTCATGAGATGGTAGTTCAAAATCAGACGATTAAGAAGTATGCAAAAAACACCCAGGTTTCATTGGAATACCTGAGTGATTTATATACGAATATTGCTCTAACTCAAATTATGTAGCAGCTTGAGCATGGTCGTGATGACCGAATTATGAAGCTGACTAATTTATTAGTTGAAAGTATTAGAACTGGCTGGGATGGCTGATAATCCGTTGTTTAGGTAAGGTACTTTGATTTTGCCATTTGTGTAGTTCCATTGGATTATGTGCACAGAACATCTCAACGTCGGGATTATTTTGAAGTAAATCATATAAACGATGTTGGTTGTTAATTCGTTTTTGCTTGTCCCACTGGTTGACCCATTCAAAAAGAGCTAGTCCTGGTTTGGCAATTCCATTTGGTTGGGTAACTTCGGCTGGGTCAAAATATGTGTCACCAGCATGAACCATCCAGCCGGTTTCAGTTTGAACGGCAACAGCGGTGTGACCACGAGAATGACCAGCAGTTGGAATTAGTAATATTTCAGGTGGTAATCCTTCAAGTTGTTGGATGGCATCGAAACCTTTCCATGAATCGCCTTGTTCAGTATAGGTGATAAATTTAGGATTATGGGCAAAAAATGGCTTCGGATAGCGCATTTTAGTCTTTAATCCATTGCGTTCATTAATGGCAGTTTGGTATTCCACGTCGTGTACATGGATTTTAGCATTTGGAAAGTCAACCAGACCACCAACGTGATCCAAGTCCATATGGGTTAAGACGATATTTTTAACATCTTCTGGGTCAAAACCTAACTTTTTAACCTGTTCCACAGCGGATAGGTAGGTATCTCGTTCTGGTTTGGCATAGACGTGACTGAAGCCAAACCCAAAGCGAGGTTGAGGATTTATTAAGTCTTGATAACCCAATCCAGTATCGACAAGTACTAATCCGTTGTTATCTGTTTCAATTAGTAAGCAATGACAAATTAAGTGTTCGTTTTGATAGGTTAATCCTTTGATTACACCACATTGTAAATGATAAATTTTCATGTTTATGTGCTCCTTTATGATTTGATGACTTCAGTATAAAGGCGATACAGTAGGATTGGTAGGGATAAATCGAGACAATTAGTCCGGACTTGAAAAATAAAATAAACGTGTTATGATAGCAAACGTTGATTAGAATGATTATAAAGTAGAGAGGTAATTGATTATGAAGAAAAAGAGTTCATTGGCACAACGAATTAATGTTATTCGAGCTAGTGTAATGGGTGCTAACGATGGTATTTTATCGGTAGCCGGAATTGTTTTAGGGGTTGCCGGTGCGACAACCAATAGTTTTGCTATTTTTATTTCAGGAATTGCTGGGATGTTGGCCGGAACAGTTTCAATGGCCATGGGTGAATACGTTTCTGTTAATTCACAACGTGATGCCCAACAACATGCGGTTGCTGAACAAGAAGTAGCTTTAAATAATGATTATCAAGGCGAGTTTGATTTCGTTAAAAATAAGTATATGGATACTGGTATTTCTGAGGCTTTGGCAAGTAAAGCTACTAAAGAAATGATGGACAAAGATGCGGTTCTAACCAGTGTTCGTGAACGTTTTGGATTTGACTTAAATAACTATACTAGTGCTTATGTAGCAGCGTTCGCCTCAATGATTTCATTTTCATTGGGATCATTATTACCATTATTGACGATTACATTTGCACCACGTGCTTGGCGTGTACCACTAACAGTTGTCTCCGTTGCGATTGCACTGTCAATTACTGGTTATTCAGCAGCTGCTTTAGGTAAAGCAATTCGTTCAAGAGCGGTAATTCGAAATGTTGTAACAGGACTATTAACAATGGCTGCAACCTACCTTATTGGTAGCTTGTTCGCTAGATAGGAGGATCCCATGGCTAAGAAAAAACAAAGTTTGGATAATAAACTTAATACGCTTCGTGCCGGGGTTCTCGGTGCTAATGATGGTATTTTAACAGTTGTTGGGGTGCTCTTTAGTGTGGCAGCTGCAACTACTAATCCATTTACAATCTTTATCGCTGGTCTTTCAGATTTACTTGCTTGTGCGTTCTCGATGTCTGCTGGCGAATATGCTTCAGTTAGTTCACAACGAGATACTGAAAAAGCGGTGGTTGGTGAAGAACAACTATTATTAAAGACTCAATTTGAAGATGAAAAAGTTCATGTAGTCAATTTTTATGAAAATAAAGGTGTTACTCATGATACGGCGGTCGAAATTGCTACTGAATTGATGAATAAGAAGGCACTCCATACCGCAGTTAATGTTAAGTATGATATGGATTTGGATACTTATTTGAATCCATGGAATGCTGCTATTTCATCATTGATTTCAGCTGCTTTAGGTGGGGTGTTGCCATTAGTTGCGATGACCTTTGCACCAAATCCTTATAAGATGTTGGCAACTATTTTAGCCACAATTTTATCTGTTGCTATTACAGGATTGTTGAGTGCTAAATTAGGAAATGGATTTGTAAAGAAGGCTGTAATTCGCAATATTATTGTCGGAATTATTACTATGTTTATTCATTATTACATTGGACGTCTTTTTTAAATTTTAAAAAAGTGTTGACAATCGTATAAAAAAGATTTAAATTAAAAAAACATTATAAATCGGTAACAAAACACGTCGATAGGATAAGTACAATTTTAATTTTGCAAAGCGAGCATCGTTAGGTGAAAGGATGCCATAATTTAAAATTTGGAAAATCAGCCTTGAGTGGCAAGTGCAATATGAGTGCTTGTTGGTAGCTCCCATTATAGAGCTGGGGTATTACTGTAACGAGAGTACAGTAGCACCCGGCAAGTTTAGTTTCGGTAACGAAGCTAATAAACTAAGGTGGTAACGCGTTTTTAACGTCCTTATTGGATTTCAAATCCAGTAGGGGCGTTTTTTTGGTTGATGCGCAGCAATCAAAAATTCCGAATTTATATTCAAACTTTTAGAATGGATGTGGATTTTATGGAAAATCGAAAACTTACGAAGAGAGATTATGCAGTAGTCAGTTCAATGTTGTTTGCTTTATTTTTTGGGGCAGGAAATTTAATTTTCCCATTGCACCTCGGTCAACTTGCAGGTAGTAATTGGCTACCTGCCGCGTTAGGATTCTTAGTCACAGCTGTGTTATTGCCTTTATTATCAGTACTTGCAATCAGTATCACACGTTCTGAAGGGGTCTATGATGTGGGTCTACCACTTGGACCAACCTTTGCTTTAGTATTTATGGTATTAATCCATGGTACAATCGGTCCCTTCTTTGGAACTCCACGTACCGCTACTGTTTCTTATGCTGTTGGAGTTGCACCATTACTACCAGCTAAATTTCAGTCATTAGGCTTGTTAGTATTTTCAGCTTTATTCTTTGGCGCAGCATATTTACTATCAGTTAAAGAAAATAAAATCGTGTCAAATGTTGGCCGTTTATTAAATCCAACTTTCTTAGTTTTACTATTCTTAGTTTTTGTTGTTGCATTCAGTCGTCCAATGGGAAATCCAGCTCATCAAGCTGTGACAGCTGCTTATACCAGTGGTGCTGCAGTTAATGGTTTCTTACAAGGTTACAATACAATGGATGCGTTGGCCGGATTGGCCTTTGGGGTTACAGTAGTTACTGCAATCAAAATGATGGGCAAGAAGGATCCAAATGAAGTGGCATTGGTTACTGCTCGTGCAGGTGTCTTTTCAATGGGATTTGAAGCATTAATCTATTTTGCATTAATCTTGGTTGGTGCTATGTCACTGGGAACATTTAAAGTTTCTGCTGATGGTGGTGTTGCATTTGATCAAATCGTCAATCATTACTTAGGAGTAGCAGGACAGTCGTTACTTGCAATGCTTATCACACTTACTTGTTTAACAACCGCAATCGGTTTAGTTGCTGCTTTTGCCCAAGATTTCCACAAACATTTTCCAAAGTTAAGTTACAAAACTTGGTTAGGATTAACCAGTGCAGCATCATTCCTGTTCGCTAACTTTGGTTTAACTCAAATCTTGGCATGGTCAACTCCATTCCTAATGTTCCTATACCCACTTTCAATGGTATTAATCCTTTTATCAGTATTTTCACCATTGTTCCAACGTGCTTCTGTAGTTTATAAATTTGTTGTTGGTTTTACAGTTGTTCCAGCTTTGTTTGATATGATCTCATCATTTCCGCCAGTAGTTAGCCATAGTGCATTTGGAACACTTGTTACTAACTTGCGAATGACATATCTTCCATTCGCACAATATGGGCTTGATTGGGTTGTCCCCGCTCTTGTTGGATTAGTACTTGGCTTAGGTTTCTACGTGGCTCAAAGGGTACGTCAAAACAACGTTTCAAATAATGCTAGTGAAGAAAGTGTTAATAACTAATTATTTATCCCAGACTTGGTCTTGAATCATGCCGCCAGCCTTCATAAAGAGGTAAGTAACGGTGGGACCGACAAATGAAAATCCGTGCTTCTTCATATCTTTAGCAACTTTGGCGCCGAGTGGATCAGTATTGCGAATTTCATCGCTGGATTCGTATTCCATAATCTTCGGAGTGTCATCGACAAATTGCCACATATAGTTGGCAAAGCTACCGAATTCTTCTCGAATTTGTAAAATTGCACGGGCGTTTTTAATCACTGCACTGATTTTACGACGGTTTCGAATCATGTCTGGGTAGGCGACAATTGAATCGATATTTTCCAAGTCAATTGCTGCAACTTTATTAATATCCATGTTGAAAAAGACAGCTCGAAAGACTGGTAACTTACTAGCTGCAACTTTCCAGCTAAGTCCAACTTGAAAAACACCAACGGTTAACAACTCAAAAAGTTCTTGATCATTGTGGGTTGGCTTACCAAATCGATTTTCATATTCTCGAATACCAGGTGAAAGTGTCATTTTATATAAAATCCTTATCTTTTAAAATTAAAAACAAGACCGCTAATCCATTGAACTGGAAGGCGGTCTTGTTCGTTTTCTTAACGATTATTTTGCATATATTCTTTAATCCGGCGGAGGTCATCTTCAGTCGGAGTGTAAGAGTTGTTCTTAACCCGGTGAATCTTTTCAACAGATAAGTGAGTACCAAATGCGAGATCGGCATCTGTCATGTCGTTTTTCTTCTGATAAGTAACAATTTCTTCTGCTAGTTTTGTTAAATCTGCCATGTTAAAGTTCCTCCCATTTCTCGTTACTAAAATCGTACCATAATTTTGAAAATAAGGATAGAAAACAATCTAATTAGGTCGCGTTTCTTTGTTGTGGGTAG
>NZ_JQCQ01000050.1 GCF_001437605.1 Pediococcus argentinicus | reverse complement strand
ATTACCAACAACAGATATTGTAGAACCTTTTGTTTCTTATGCTTGCATTCATTTAACGCAAGAACTATCATAATCATATACGGAAGCGTTAAACGAGTGGAGGCGGAAATTATGCATGAAATTAATCAAAAAATCTTTGATAGCCAAAATGGTGTTATTTTACCTGGTAGTAAATTCAATTATGAGAATTATATGACTAGAGCCAAAATCGAAGCTGGACAAAAAACTTATCCTGATAATGATTTGAGACCTAAGCTTCTTATTGAAGCAATAATTTCGATTGAGAGAGACTTATATCGTGGTGGTAAAAAGAACGGTGTAGTTAAGTTCGGTGTGGATCGAATTGTCTTTTACAACGGTAAGAGTGAGGAAGTAATCAACTGCACGTATGATGATATCGAATGGGTTCAGGTTGGCGGAGTAGTTACTGAAGAACTTAATGGATATCCATATGGTTATCTATGGCTTTTGTTAACAATTAAAACCAATCAGGGCGAGTTTCATATTTTGAATTCGGATTTTAAAGCGCTCAATAGTTTACTACCAATCTTCAAGGAACATTTGATTGAAGTAGAGGATCCATTGACCTTAGTAAAATTATGGCAGAGTCATACAGGAGAAGATAAAGTTTTCTTGGAAGACACGACTAAGGAGTTTGAGACCCTCGCAAAAGGTACGCATTATCCTCAAATTCTAAAAGGTGAGAACCCAATTTGGGGCGATGATTAAACAGGCTGGGTATGGTAAAACAAGCACAAATGTGTTAAATTAGAGTATAAATGTTATGTCTTGATTAGGAGGTCATTACGTGTATACACTATTAATGACAATTTTGTTAGTACTTTCAGTTTTAATTATTATTGCTGTTATGATGCAGCCTGCTAAGACTGATAGTGCAATGTCTTCTCTTTCTGGTGGAGCTGGCGACTTATTCGCTAAACAAAAACCACGGGGCTTTGAAGCATTTATGCAGAAAGTTACTGCAGTTTTGCTTGCTTTGTTCTTCGTAATTGCGATTGCAATGGTTTATGTTTCTGCACACTAAAATAAGTATGATAACAAAGCGAGACAAATGTGTATTTGTCCCGCTTTTTATTGATTTTACGAGGTAAAAAATGGAATCAAATAAATTACAGACTTCGATATTGAGCTTTTTACAAAGAAGTCCTAAAGAAAAATTTACAGCTCAACAAATATTTGAGGGACTGGATCTTGAAGGTGCCAGTGTTTTCAATATTTTAGTTAAAGATTTGGCTGCTATGGAACGGTCTAATAAGGTACAGATTGTTGAAGGTGATAAATTCATGGTGGAACGTCCTAAAAACCAATTATTAGTGCATGGTGTATTTCATGCTAATGATCGTGGATTCGGATTTGTTTCAGTTGAAGATGATGAAATTCCTGACATCTATATCAGTGAAGATCATACTGCCTATGCCTTAAATATGGATGAGGTTGATGTTAAAATAACTCGTCCATCTAATGGTAAAGGTAAAGATGATCGTGGACCTGAAGGAATTGTCAAAAAAATTACTGACCGTCATTTTAAACAAGCAGTCGGTGTATTTGAGTATGCACCAGAACCTAAAAATAATGTCTTGGGTCACATTAATATTCAAGATAAGAAGATGTCGAGTTACCAATTTGATGTTTTAGGCGGTGGTATCAAGCCAGAGGACGGCGCTGTTATCACAACTAATGTTACTCAATATCCAAAGCCAAACGCTCCTAAGTTGATAGCAGGGGTTTCTGTTGAAACAATTGGTTACAAAGATGATCCTGGGGTAGATATTCTTCAGATTATTTACCAACATGATGTTCCTGTTGAATTTCCTGATGATGTTAAGGAAGAAATTAAAGATATTCCTGAATATGTCACAGAAGACGAAAAGCATGAAACTGGTCGTGTTGATTTAACCGATGTTCCAATGGTTACCATTGATGGTGATGACTCAAAGGATTTTGATGATGCTGTTGGCTTGAGTCAGTTAGAAAACGGAAACTATCACTTATACGTAAGTATCGCTGATGTTTCGCACTATGTTAAGGAAGGCTCACCTCTAGATAAGGAAGCTTATCGTCGTAGTACTAGTGTTTATTTAACAGACCGAGTGGTGCCAATGTTGCCACGTAAGTTATCAAATGGAATCTGTTCTTTAAACCCTAACGTTGAGCGTCTAGCAATGACGTGTGAGATGGAAGTGGATCCTGAAGGCAAGGTCGTTAATCATAAGATTTATCCTAGTGTGATTGAATCGAATGCACGTATGACTTACAACAACGTTAATAAGATTTTAGAAGCTCATGATGAAAAGATGCGTGAACGTTATGCTGAATTAGTTCCAATGTTTGATTTAATGGGTGCTTTGCATAAGATTATGCTCAAACGTCGTAAGCGTCGTGGAGCTATTGAATTTGACGATAACGAAGCACAAATCATTGTTGACGAAACAGGTCATCCAATTGACATTAAGATTCGTGTTCGCGGAACTTCAGAACGAATGATTGAATCATTTATGTTGGCAGCTAATGAAACTGTTGCTGAACATTACTACAATGAAAAAGTACCATTCTTGTATCGTGTTCACGAAACGCCAGATAGTGAAAGAATGTTGTCATTCTTTGAATTCTTAACTAACTTTGGTCATGTTGTTAAGGGAAATGTTAAAGACCTTAAGCCTAAGATGATGCAAAGTGTACTGAAACAAGTTGCTGGTACACCTGAAGAGGCAATGATTTCAGTTATGATGTTACGTAGTATGAAACAGGCTAAGTACTCAGATCAATCACTTGGTCACTTTGGACTAGCTGCTAAATACTATACGCATTTCACATCACCAATTCGTCGTTATCCTGATTTGATGGTTCATCGTTTAATCAGACATTACGCAGAAGATGGTATTGGTGAAGAATCACAAGCTAAATACATTGATGCTTTACCTGAAATTGCTGATCATACTTCTAAATTTGAACGTCGTGGTATTGATACAGAACGTGACGTTGATGCAATGAAGAAGGCTGAATACATGGGTGATCACGTTGGTGAGACGTTCACCGCCGTGGTTAGTTCAGTTATGAAGTTTGGTTTGTTTGTTGAATTGGAAAATACCGTTGAAGGCTTAATCCATATCAGTACAATGCGTGATGATTACTACGAATACGTTGAAAATCAAATGGCTTTAGTTGGTCGTAACACACACCGTACTTTCCAAATTGGACAAGAAATCGAAGTTAAATTAATTCGTGTTGATAAAGAACAGGCTGAGGTTGACTTTGAGTTACTTCATCCTGAGAAGACACGAACTAGTGAGATCAAGCTACCACCACGTCCTGCACGTAGCCCTCGCAATGATAAAAATAAGGGTCGTAACGGTGGTCGCAATAAGAATTTCCATAAGAATGGTAAGAATGCTGATCATAAAAAGCCATTTTACCGTGACAAAAATGTAAAACAGGCCCAAAATAAACATTAATTAAATTAAGGGAGGCATTCAGATGGCAAAGAAGAAAAAAGTCCAAGATGATGCTCTCGCACAAAATAAAAAAGCCCGCCATGACTATTCGATTCTGGATACGATGGAGGCCGGAATGGTGTTGACCGGAACTGAAATTAAATCAGTTCGTGCTCGACGTATTACGTTAAAAGATGGATTCGTGCAAGTTCGAAATGGTGAAGCATATCTAATGAATATTCACATTAGTGAGTATACACAGGGGAATCAGTTTAACCATGATCCTCTTCGTAATCGCAAGCTCTTATTACACAAAAAACAAATTAAGATTCTTCAAGAACAAACGTTAACTAAGGGAATTACTGTCGTCCCACTTAAGGTTTATCTGAAACATGGTTTTGCTAAAGTGTTAATTGGAATTGCCAAAGGTAAACATGAGTATGATAAACGTGAAACCATTAAGAAACGTGATCAACAACGTGAGATTGATCGGGCTTTGAAGAATTATCGTTAGACAAGAAAGATAGGAGAAATCTTATCTTTTTTTGATAGGTACGATTCAGGGGTGGGGTTTTTGACAAAAATCCTGTATCATAGTAGGTAGATTAAATAAATGAGGTGAAGGGCTTGGCAAACTTAGATTTATCAAATTTTGATAAAATTATCGTGTTGGACTTTGGTAGTCAATACAACCAATTGATTACCAGACGAATTCGCGAATTTGGCGTATACTCCGAACTGATGTCACACAAAACTACTGCAGAAGAAATCAAGAAAATTAATCCTAAGGGTATTATTTTCTCTGGTGGTCCTAACAGTGTTTATGATGATGACGCATTTCGGATTGATCCAGAGATTTATAAGCTTGGTATTCCAATTTTAGGTATTTGTTACGGAATGCAATTGATGGCTTACAATCTTGGTGGACGCGTAGAACCAGCTGATAACCGTGAATACGGTCATGCTGATATTGAAGTGACTGATGATCAAGCTGTAATGTTCAAAGGATTACCAGCCAAACAAACAGTTTGGATGAGTCATGGTGACTTAGTTCGTGAAGTCCCAGAAGGATTCACAGAAGTTGCTACAAGTAAGAATTGTCCTATTGCTTCAATGGCAGACAATAATCGTAAATTCTACGGAATTCAGTTCCATGCTGAAGTGCGTAACACTCAGTATGGTAATGAAATTTTGAAACATTTTGCATTCGATGTTTGTGAAGCTGCTGCTAACTGGTCTATGAAAGACTTTATCGATATTCAAATCGAAAAGATTCGTGCCGAAGTGGGCGACCGTAAAGTTCTTCTTGGACTTTCAGGTGGTGTTGATTCCAGTGTTGTAGGTGTATTACTACACAAAGCTATTGGTAACCAACTTGTAAGTATCTTCGTTGATCACGGCCTCCTGCGTAAGGGTGAAGCTGATCAAGTTATGGATAGCTTAGAAGGCAAGTTTGGCTTAAACATCATTAAAGTGGATGCTCAAGAACGCTTCTTAAACAAATTAGCTGGTGTTTCTGATCCTGAAAAGAAACGCAAGATTATTGGAAATGAGTTTATTCAAGTCTTCAATGATGAAGCTCAAAAGTTAGATGGAATTGATTTCCTTGCGCAAGGTACGCTTTATACTGATGTGATTGAAAGTGGTACTGATACTGCTCAAACAATCAAATCTCACCATAACGTTGGTGGACTTCCAGAAGACATGCACTTTAGTTTGATTGAACCATTACGTAGCTTATTCAAGGATGAAGCTCGTGAACTAGGTGAAAAACTTGGTATGCCAGAAGACTTAGTTTGGCGCCAACCATTCCCAGGACCAGGTCTTGGTATTCGTGTAATCGGTGAAATCACAGAAGACAAGCTTAATATCGTTCGTGATAGCGATTTGATTCTTCGCGAAGAAATCAAAAAAGCTGGCTTAGACCGCGAAATCTGGCAATACTTTACTGTCTTACCAGGAATTCGCAGTGTTGGTGTTATGGGTGATGGCCGTACTTACGATTACACTGTTGGTATTCGTGCTGTTTCATCCATTGATGGTATGACGGCTGACTTCTCTCGTATCCCTTGGGAAGTCTTGCAGAAGATTTCAGTTCGAATTGTAAACGAAGTTGATCACGTTAATCGCATAGTGTACGATATTACAAGCAAGCCACCTGCAACGATTGAGTGGGAATGACCGGAGACGNTTACAAATTTTAGAATGGTATAAAATAGGTTGAATATTCGCCAGAGAATACGCCAGAAAAAAAACATATAATATTTAGGAAGTTAATTCTAGATGTTATCTGTTTTATTTTTTTAATATTTAGATTATTTGAAAAATTAAATTTCAATAGCTATTTTAGTAATACTTTTCGTAGTAAATTTTAATTATATTCCTAATTATTATGGATTGAAGTCAATAAGTGAGACACAAAATAAGAGACTTTTTTACGATGCATTAATAAATTTCGCTCAAATTTATTTGGTGTTAAATGTGAAATTGCATCATGTATTCGTTTGTTATTGTAAAATCTGATTAAATAATCAAAAATATCTAGTCTTGCTTCCTCATAATCCGATATACTAGCTTCAATTTAGCATCTAAATAATACTGATAATTTGATCAATTAAGGTACTCAAATAATTATAATCATCAATACTATTTGAACTTCTAATTTTGCAGAAAAGTTCATCAATATTTTTAGGAAGCTTTTTATCTTTTTTTATTAAAAGAGAAATTTCTTCTAGAGAAGAGTCTGCATGAATATTCTCTTCGAAGTTTAAATATTCTGAAGCTAGTATAAAAGTTGAGACAAATTTTAATAGAGAATAAAATTATCCGATATAGGTAGGGGTCACAATTTAACTATTAATTACTTTTAAAATTGAATATTATTGATTATTATGTAAGTAGAAAATAAATCGAGGTATTGCATATGGATATAAAATTACAATCATTCGAATCAGTTAATGTACAAACAAAATTGGAAGTTTTACAAGAAGAATCCGTTATGCAAGTTATTAAAAATAAAGATATTCAAACTTTTGATGCGAATACTTATGCGAAGCTAGAACATCTTAAATTCCATAATGGTGAGATAAAAGTAAAAGTGTTAAGTCAATTACTACCAGATGCACCAGACTTTGCTCGAGGTTTCATAGGTATTGCGTTTAGAATTAACAATGATAATACCGCTTTTGAGGCGTTTTATATTCGACCGGAGAATGGAAGAATTAGTGATAAGGTTAGAAAAAATCGAGCAATTCAATACTTCTCTTATCCAAAGTTCACATTTGATTACTTTCGAAGCAATAATATTTATGGTTTCGAAGGGCCTGCTGATATTGGATTAGATGAATGGATTGTTATTAAAGTGGTTGTTAAAGACGGCTGTGCAGATCTCTACGTAAATAATATGGATATTCCAGCACTACATATTAATAAATTAAAAATGAATCATGATAGCCACGGAGCAATAGGTTTATTTGTGGATACTGGAACTAAAGGGTACTTTAAAGATTTAGAGATTAAATCGTTTGACTGATATAGTTTTGAGAAACTAATATTAAATCCCAAAAGGCAATACAACTGTTTTACCAAAACTATTACTACTTGCTAAATACTCATGAGCCAATCGCGTTTCGGATAGTTTATATATTTTTTCAGGAGCTACATCTACATTGTTTTTCTCAATAAATTTCAACATATCGTTTAACTCTTTTTCTTTTACATCACCGGAATAAAAGGAAGTTAAGTAACAATTATTTGGAATCTTGATAATTGGATCAAAATTATTCAAAGTCCAAACACCACCTAGTTGACCGGTAGAACAGACAATTCCGTATGTATTTAGTTTTTGAAGTGAATCAGGAACGGTTTTTGGAC
The DNA here is from genome assembly GCF_001437605.1 of Pediococcus argentinicus. Classification (GTDB taxonomy): domain Bacteria; phylum Bacillota; class Bacilli; order Lactobacillales; family Lactobacillaceae; genus Pediococcus; species Pediococcus argentinicus. The sequence goes on along the minus strand of NZ_JQCQ01000050.1, from coordinate 907 downwards.
CGATTATATCTAGAATTCGATCAAACTTCATATCTGTTTGCAATGCGCCATTATCAATAATTACTTTATCAAATCCAACATCAAGTAACATTTTTTCTTTTTTGCTAGATCTTGAAGTACCTATAACTTTCAATTCTTGAAACATTGCTTTTGCAAGTTTAACAGCAGCTATTCCCACGCCGCTTGTTGCACCACGAATTAATAAAGATTGGTTAGGTTGGATATTGAGACCGATTAATGAACCATATGCAGTATAGTATGTTTCTGGTACAGCAGCGAGTTTTTCCCAGCTAAGGTCAGTATTAATTGGATAAATCTGATTATTTGGTAATAATACATATTCTGCGTAACCACCGTCGAATTCTCTACCCATTTCGCCCATAATTGATATTATCTTTTGACCTATTGGTAAACGACTTTCATCTGATGACTCCTCAATTGTTCCAACTGCTTCAATTCCTAAAACTCTTGGAAAGGTAACGCTTGGCGATTTTCCTTCCCTAGTAAAAATTTCAGAATGATTTATACCGAACCCACGAACCTTAACTAATGACCAACCAGACTTTATTTTGGGAGTAGGGATATCTTTGTACTCTAGGACTTCTGGACCACCAGGATTATTAACAACTATTGCTTTCATGAATTTAACCTCCAAATAATAATAGTAATATTATTATATACTAGTAAAATAATTACTGGATGGGTAGAGATTATGTTCTTGATTTTGACACCAAAACGGTAAGGATTTACAAAGTTATTTGAATAATTACTGATACAACAGTATTAGACGGACGTTTTGGTTTCTTGAGTGGGAATAGCCTGGAAGCGTTGATATAACAGTGTTTATAGATAAAAAGGCTCAATATATTTAGAAAATTAATGGTTGTTCGTCAACTGTTGTTGGTGA
>NZ_JQCQ01000005.1 GCF_001437605.1 Pediococcus argentinicus | reverse complement strand
TTGTCCAATATCAGGGGTTCAGTTCAAGGGAGATTTTTTGGATTATTCAAATGAAAGTGGATTAATAATATTACCGATCATAGAGTATGCAAAACGAATATTTTCTGCTTTAGTCCATCCTAACAAATGACTGTGTGAGTAAACCTGATAATATGCTTCGCCATTTATAATTTTTTTACTTTTTATTACTGCTAAAAAATTAGGGAGTCCCTTTGTAATGGCCTTTTTTTGAATATTATATAAGCCATGCTTTCCAATATTTTTATAGAATCTTACATTTCCTTTGAAATATCTTTTTCCGTATTTATGGTTAGACTTCTTTTCTAATTTTAGAAATGACTTTGTTTCTTTAACAGTTTTTAATTTAGATTTCGCTAGCTTTTTATAGTAACGATCTAGTTGTTTCTGTTCTGATTGATCAGAGGAAACGTTACTTTTAGATATAACCTGCGCGTTTACAGATTTGATACCAGATAAACTAGCTATAGTGCAGATGAATAGCATAATTAGCAAAATTTTCTTTTTCATTTTAATCTCCAGTGGAATTGAATATATTACAAAAATTTATTATATAAATATAACTTAAATTGATACTTTATACAATGTCTGAAGGTGTCTAACATTCAGTATTTCCATACAACTGTGATAGTGAAGATATTTCAATCTGAAACGTGTTCCACAAACCAGCCTTCTGTGCTTAGCTACGAACTGAGCACATTCCCCAAACCCGGAAATATCCTCAGTCTTATGCTAATGCTCGAAGCCTATCCGGTTTGTTCCGCACTTGTATTCGAAACGTGTTCCACAAACCAAGTTTCTCCGTTTAGCTACACCCTGACAACTATCCCAAAACCGGATAATTGTCAGTCTTATGCTAATACTCGCAACTTACCCGGTTTGTTCCACACTCTTTATTTTAACTATAAATTCCATCATTCTGCATATAAACTAACTCATCATTAGAAATCTGTTCATAAAGTAGTCCGGCGAGATCTTTTGAAATAGTACCTTTTGATAACAAGTTTTGGACGAAATTGTATTCGTGTTGGAAGGCACTGATAAATAGTTCATCTTGAATTTCGTCACTGGTTGAACCGAATTGGAAACGACGGTGACGTTGGCGGTAATAACGTTCTAGCCAACGAACGGAGTCGCGATTATTAGCGTTCACAATTTCAGATAAGTAATCAAATATTTTAGGGGATACTTGGTCTTCAATATCAGCTAGTTGTTGTTTACCGTTTAAGTATTTTTTCTTCATCTCAGGATTAAGTGTGTGAATCGAAACCGAGGGATGACGTAATCTATGCCAACGTTTTAAAATGTTGAACTTTAACCTTAAAGCTATATTTTGAAAGACCGTGTTTTCGATTCGTGATGACTGTGAAAAGATTAAACGTTGATACATGGATTGTTGTTGAGTGGTAAGGTCACCATTATCAACCATATCTTGAACAATGCCGTTTTCTAGATTGTTACAGTCATTGAATAATCTTAATAGCTGACGTCGTTTTGGTGACCGAGTAGCTGATTGTTGGCTATAAAGGGTGGCAATCACCGCCTGAGTTTCGACAGGATCTTCTTCAACTTCTTCAATTTTATTGGCAGCGTATCGAATCATCTGTTTGCGGTATTTGTCGATATCTTCAACAGAATAGGATAGGGATTTTGTTGGTAACAAAATTGGTAATAAGATAGTTGGAACCAGAATACTAGTGATAATAACCACGGCAGCAATGAAAATTAGATCATTTCGGTAAGGAAAATTCATACTATGACTCATAAGTGGTAACGAGAAAGCCATTGATAGGGTGATAGTACCGTGAATTCCATTTAGAGCAATTAAAAAGTTGTTGAAACGCCTAGCTTTAGGTTTAAATCGAATACTAGCAAGTCTAAATGTCACCCATAAGTACCGAAGTAGCGTCATTACTACATATAACAACAGTCCGATTAGAATTAACGATCCAATTGATGCAACGTTCCGTGTTAAATGAAGAATATTGCTAACAACAGTTGGTAAAGCAGCACCTAAAAGAACGAAGACAAAGCCATCCATCGTGCTTGAAAGAACTTCCCAAGTTGTTTTGGTAACGATTTGAATACTGGTTGAAGTCAGTCGTAGTTGTTTTTGCATAGCTCCTTGGACCAAGCCAGCTGCCACGACTGCTAGAATTCCAGAAGTACCAAGTTCTTCAGCGATTAAATAGATAGTAAATGGAGTGATTAGATTGATCGGCACAATGATATTTGGATTATCAATTTGATGTTCAATTAAAAATGATTGGGTACGGGTCACTAGGTAACCTAAGATCATTCCGAAAATTAAACCACCAAAGAAAACATAAATGTAGTCAGCAATGCTAAACCAAGCTGAAAAGTGACCGGTTTGGAAGGTGAGAAGTGCAATATCAAAGGCAACAATACCGCTTGCATCATTGAATAAAGATTCATTCTTAAGCGTGTTCATCGCCTCTGAAGGTACTTCCAGATTCTGTGTAACTGATGAAACTGCAACTGCATCGGTTGGAGTGATAATTGCTCCTAAAGCAAAGGCAAGAGCAATTGGTAATCCAGGAATGAGTTGATGTGTAATAAAACCAACAATTACGATTGTTAAAAGGGCTAAACCAATGGCAAGCGAGAAAGTATTGGTCAATGAGTGGCGAAGCTTATTGATATTGGTGTTTGCTCCATCATAAAACATTAATGGTGCAATGATTGCAACCATAAATAATTTTGGGTCAAGACTAAAATGTTGATAAACAGTTGGTATGAGAGACAGAATCAGTCCCATTCCGATTTGAATAATTGCTTGAGGAATAAAACTAATTTTTGTAGCAATGACATTTGAAATAATCACTGAGATGATTAAAGTTAAAACGGCTAGTACAATTTCCAAATAAATCCCTCCGAAGTAAATACTTTAATACTAGTGTATCATGTGTGAATTAATTGTATAAAAAAAGCACCCAACATGGGATGCTTCATTTTACATTTAGTGACTAGTTTTGTTGAAAGAGTCCTGTAAGTAACGTCATGAACTCAGCTAGATAACGATCTTGATCAACTGTTAGCGCAACCGTTACATTAGGATTTTCTTCAGTTAAGCGAGCTGGGTCACCAATTGTGCGTGCCCTCATTTCTTTACTAGTATCAACGAACATGTTGATATCTAATGTAGTAACGAATGATGGGTCAATTGCGACACCAACGGCTAGTGGGTCATGTAAAGCACATCCATGTAAATGAGGACTCGTAACTTTATAAACATCAATGTAGTAATCAACGATGTCTGCAAATTTTTCACCAGCAACTGTTTTTAGTTCACGCCATTGTTTGGTTTCTGATTTAGTAAGTAGTGTACGAAGAGTAACATCAAGACCGACCATTGTGATGTTTAATTTGCTGGTGAATACTTCGTTAGCAGCAAAGGCATCTTGATTAATGTTAGCTTCAGCAACTGGAGTAACATTTCCAGGGACAGTTAAAGCACCACCCATTAGAGTTACACTGCCAATTAATTCAGCGATACTAGGATCTTTTCTTAAGGCTAGGGCTAAATTAGTTAGGGGACCAGTTGGAACTAAAACGAGGTCGGATTGGTATTTGTGAGCTGCTTCAATGATAAAGTCAGCTCCGGATTGAGATTCAACCTGGCGACTTGGTTTTGGTAATTCAACTTCACCAATTCCATTCTTACCATGGATTTGAGCACTGATTGGCATTACATCAAAGTGATCTGTAGTTTGTGAGTGTTGTTCACCCAAAAAGACGGGGACGTCTGTATGTCCGAGCAGTTCGAGGATTTTTAAACTATTAGTACCTGCATCTGGAGTTAATACATTTCCATATGAGGATACAATTCCGATTAAATCAACATCAGGAGCAGCAACGGCGTAAGCAATTGCCATTGCGTCATCGATACCAGTATCAAGATCTAAGATCATTTTTTTCTGAGCCAAAGTGAATCCCTCCTAAAAGTTTTAACGTACACCTTAATCATACGGAAAGACGGTCTAAAAAACAATTAGACTTTTCTTTTTTTAAACAACCAGTTATCATAATTATTATGTGAAAAGAGGTCTTGTTATGAAGAAACAAGCGCCAGTTCGGAAGTATCACTTTGATATGTTAGAACAGGCTTTACACGAAGTGGACGAGTGGACTGGAAGTTCAGATTATTTCAAAATTAATTTAAAAAATAACTTTGCTCAGGTTTTTAAACGACATTCAAAAAAAGAATCAGATGAGGTTTTCATTGCGGGAACGTCAGATACGACCCCAGAGTTGAGTGATATTTCAGAAAATGAAGCTCAACCGTGGCTCTTTGCTAGAGTTTTTCTTGTTTTATTTGGTGCCTTTATGGGCTTGCTCGCTCTGTATCTATTATTTCGGAGTGATAAAGCAGTTCCAGGTTTGATATTCATCGGATCACTGATGGTGCCATTTTCATTATTGGTATTTTTCTTTGAAATGAATGCATTTAAGAATATTAGTATTTTTTCCGTCACGCAGATTTTTTTAATCGGTGGGGTTTTGTCATTACTAATGACAATGGTCCTGTATGGACTTATTCCAGTCAAAACTAATATGGATTTTAGTTCAGCATTAAGCATTGGTTTGATTGAAGAGACCGCTAAACTAATTATTGTGGCATATTTTATATGGCGGTTAAATGCTAATTTTATTTTAAATGGATTATTAATTGGAGCTGCCATTGGAGCAGGATTCGCTGTTTTTGAAACCTCAGGTTACGCCGGAATTTATGGCATTAGTACTTTATTTGATCGAAGCTGGGAAGCGCTCGGTACACATACGCTTTGGTCTGCTATTTCAGGTGCTTCCATTGTGTTGGCAAAAGAATGGCGTGCACCTATTATCAAAGGAACGTTAGCTAAACCACGTTTTTATTTATTCTTTGGCACAGCAGTCCTATTGCATACCTGCTGGGACTGGAATATGCCCATTATTGGTCACTATTATGCGCAATACTGGTTTCTAATTTTTATTGCATGGCTAGTGGTCTTAGCCCTGATTCACGCCGGTGTTAGAGAGATTAAAATGCTTCATCAAGCAGCCAAGAAAGTAGAGAAGATGTAATGAGTAATAAAATGTACGATATCACTATCATCGGTGGTGGCCCAGCAGGCTTGTTTGCTGGATTCTATGCTGGAATGCGAACCGCTAAAGTTCAGATTATCGAGAGTTTAGAACAACTAGGCGGCCAAGTATCAGCGTTGTATCCTGAAAAAAGTATCCACGATGTTGGTGGATACCCAGGAATTAAGGCCTTAGATTTGGCACAACAGTTAGAAAAGCAGGTACGCCAGCTACCAGTTGATATTCGGATCAAAGAAACAGTGACGAATGTATCCAAACTATCAGATATGGAGGCTTACCAAATTGTTACTGATAAAGGCGCATATCAAACTAAGTCAATTGTGATTGCGACCGGAAATGGAGCTTTTCAACCGCGAAAACTTGCAATTGAAAATGGAGAAAGCCTAGAAGATCAACATCTGTTTTATCATGTGCCAGACCTACATCGCTTTGATGATCAACGGGTTATGGTTGCAGGTGGTGGAGATTCAGCTATCGATATTGCTCTGATGCTTGAACCAATTGCTAAAGAAGTAATTTTAGTCCATCGGCGAGATGAGTTTAGGGCGATGGAGCACAGTGTGCAATTACTACAAAATTCAGGGATTCAAACTAAGACACCATTTTTAATTAAAGCCGTTAAGGAAGAAAACAATCATCTAGCAGTTGAATTGGATCGAGTACGTTCTGATGAAACTGAAACGATTGAAGTTGACGATGTTCTAGTTAATTATGGTTTTACTTCAAGTAACAAAATCATCAAGAATTGGGATATTCAACCAGAACAGAAGCATCGCATGTTTCTAGTGGATAACATGATGCAAACGAGTATTCCAAATATCTATGCGATTGGCGATGGAATCGAGTATCCTGGTAAATTGAGATTGATTGCAACGGCCTTTGGTGAAGGACCGGTTGCAATTAATCAGATTATGAATAACTTATATCCTGGTAAACGTGGTCCGTTGCATAGTACTTCGATGTTTCAGGAAAAATAAGCGGATGGTAAAAGGCTATAAATCAGTTTGGATTGCTGATTTATAGCCTTTTTGTTTAGTTCTATTTTTTTATAGTGGAAACGCGCTACCCAAATCAATCATCTCCGCTTAACTACGAGTTCCAAACCGTTCTCACAAACCGAGAACAATTTTTAACTCTATGTTGTGCTCGATGATTCCCGGTTTGGGGATCGCTCTAGTTTTCCCCCGAATCCGGATTTGTTATCTTAATTCGGTTTTCACCAGTGGACTTATGTTTAGCCTCTGGTGCATCGGTTTTGTAGAGTGGAGCAAGGGATGAATCCCGGTTCTTGGAGTACATCGAAGTTGATTTTAGTCCTAACTTCTTTTCAATATCGAGTTCTTTTTGCAATCCATCAGCGTAGTTATAGTCTTTTGATTCAACGTCGGTGAAGGATTTGTTTTTATAGAAACGTAGCAAATTCTTTTCGTTTAGCGAATCAGACATTGATAGTTGTTTTTGAACCGTATTTTGATCATGTTCAATTTGTTTTTGAAGGGTAGCATCAGGTTTAACAATCGCACCCGTATCATTATCATAAATAGTTCCATTTAATGATGAGTACTTAGGTGTGATAAAGTCTCGATTTCTGAAGGCCACGATTTGACTATGCTGTTTTGAGAGCAAGTCCGTTCCAAATTGAAGATATGGTTTAGATGAAATACCCATTAAATGAAGCATAGTGGGAAGCACATCAATTTCGCCACCATATTGTTTTTGAATCCCACCGTTCTTCATACCAGGAATGTGGATCATCAATGGAACCTTTTGTAGTTGAGCATTATCCCAAGCGTCCCAGTTCTTTGATGGATCTTTCCCAAATTCTTTAAAATGACTTGGATCTTGGGAGAAGGTCTTTGCCAATTCAGGATTAGATGAATTAGAGATACCATAATGATCTCCATACAAGATGATCATTGAGTTGTCATATAAGCCCGATTTCTTCAGGAACTTAAAGAATTCCTCCACAGATTGATCCAAGTAATTAGCTGTTCTGAAGTAGTTATTTACAGATGAATCATCAGTATCTGGAATCTTGAACTTCGAATCTTCTTTATCCATTGTGTAAGGAAAATGGTTGGAAACAGTAATATATTTCGCATAGAAAGGTTGTTGTAAATGTTGCAAGTAGTTGATTGAGTCTTTGAACAACAACTTATCTTTTAATCCATATCCGGTTGCTTTATCCCCAGATGTGTCAAAGTAACTAGCAGAGAAAAAGTTTTGGTAACCCATGTTTTTATAAACATTATCACGGTTCCAGAAACTAGCCACATTACCATGGAAAACAGCAGATGAGTAATTACCATTTTGTTTTAGAATGGCAGGAGCGGCTTGGAATGTTTGGTCAGATCCCAATTGAGCAAATAATGAACCCTGGGGAAGACCAAAGGTTCCAGTTTCTAGCATGTTTTCAGCATCGCTAGTTTTACCTTGTCCAACTTGATGGAAGAAGTTAGAGAATGAATATGAGTCCTTACTATGGTAGATCGAGTTCAAGAACGGTGTAACAGTTTGTCCTTCGACCTTATCATCAATCAAGAATTGTTGGAAACTTTCCAAATGAATGATAATTACGTTCCGCCCCTTAGCTTGACCAAAAGTTTTGGAGTTTGGTGCCGCATAATGATTATTGGAATACTTTTCAATGGCAGTTAATTCGCCCTTGCTGGCGTCGGATCTCATTTTATTATTTTGTTCAACCTTCAAACCATCGTAAACGGTGAAAGCATCAAGTCCCAGATACTTAACAATATATGAACGGTCAAAAGTTCTGGTAATTAATTGCGGACGATCCATTTCACCTAACATCAGGTTGACTGAGAATAACAGCAAACCTAACGAAGTGATTTGAAAACCAATCTTTTTTGGGAGAGGAATCGGATCCATTTTTATTTTTTTAAGAATTAACAGTAAAACTAGTACGACCAAATCAATCCAATATAGGATGTCATGTGGGTTCGTGAGGGCAATTGAACTACCACTCAAGCCCTGATTAACCTTGGAATAGCCCAACATGGTGTTGACGGTCATGAAGTCTGTGAACTCTCTAAAGTAAATTACATTCAAATATAAGAGCACCGTATTAATGACATCAATAACAATGGCACCCCAGTAGAATAGGTGCGTTTTTCGGAAGTAGAGTGCAATTCCGAAAAGTAGGACAGTGGTTGCTACTGGATTGAAAAGAAGAATAATCCATTGATCCAGGCCACTAATACCAAGTGAGAAGTCTGTGAAGTAGGCAATTAGAGTTTTAATCCAAAATAAAGCCGTAATTAAAAGAAAAAACCCGAAGCGGGTGTTAATTTTGCTTATAAATGATTTCATGAAAAACCTTTCAAGTCCCTTAGTTATAGTTGTTGAGTGAATCAGTGGGACAATTAGTATTTTAACATATATTAGATTTAGTAAACCTTAAGTTAATTTCAATTTTTTGACGCATATTTGCGGTATGATAATGAATAAATAATTCTACATAGGAGTGATTGAGATGGAAATTAAGATGATTAAGGGTGCGACTGGTCCGATTTATATGGATGCTTTGGAAGTTCGTAAGGCAGTGTTTGTTGAGGAACAAGGTATCAGTGCTGATTTAGAGTTTGACGAGAATGAGGACTTTTTTACATATTTCGTTGGTTATGTCGATGGCAAACCAGTTGTAACTGCGCGAACTCGTCGATTAACTGATGATACTTGGTTGGTTCAGAGGGTGGCTACACTAAAACCTAATCGGAAACGTGGTCTTGCTCGAGAACTATTTGCTCAAATTGAAAAAAAAGCTAAAGAACAGGGAATTCATAATATTAAATTACATGCCCAAGATTCAGCACAATCATTCTACTTCTCTATGAATTACGATCGACTTGGTGGTCCGGAGATGGAAGCCGGAATTAAACATTACTGGATGTTGAAGGTTATCTAATGTCACGAGTATTCAACAAAAACACAATCAGGATTTTGATATTAGTGATTGTTGGATTGGCTGTAGTACTTTTTACCAAATATGACGCTTTTATGTATCAACAACCGGTTGGACAAGTTACTAAAGTGGAACGACAGCAAACCACGTCTGAAGTTGATAACTATCAAAATCACGATCACCAAACAACTCAGTTGGTTGAATTAAAAATTTTAAATGGATCTAACCGGGGACAAAAATTAACAGTCTCTAATCAGTATTCTGATTCCCAAGCAATGGATAATAAATATCGTGTTAATCAACAGGTGTTGTTGAGCATTCATACTAATCGACATAAAAAAATATCTGGGACTATTCTTGATATTAAGCGTGATACAGTCGTGGTTGCTTTAATTGTGACGATGGTTGGCCTGCTGATTATTTTACGAGCAACAGGATTACGAGCTTTACTGAGCTTAGCTGTTAATGTGATTTTATTCTTCATTGCAGTAAGCTTGGATGTTCACCGCCAGGGATTTGGAGTTCTTTGGATCTTTGGCTTGTTATCACTGGTCTTTACGGCTATCACACTGGTACTGGTTTTAGGTTGGAATAAGAAGACCATAGCTTCCTTTCTTGCCACGATTGGTGGCTCGGCTGCTTCATTAATTATTGGGATGCTAGTCTTTACACTTACACATAATCAAGGACTTCATTTTGAAACTATGGAGTATGTAACGCAAAATCCAGAGCCACTATTTCTTGCTGAAACTTTAATGGGGGCTTTGGGGGCTGTTATGGATGAGGCTACTGATATTATTGTGAGTTTGGATCAAATTGTCACTGCTAATCATAAGATTACTGGTCAGGAGATTTGGCAATCGGGTAAAACCATTGGTCAGTCGATCATGGGACCATTAATCAATGTGCTGTTTATGATTTTCATGGCCGATACTTTTTCACTAATGATTTTATATTTACGAAATGGTAATGGAATTGGCTATGCCATTCAAATGAATATGGGACTAGGAATAGTTCAAAGCTTGATTAGTGGGATTGGAATTGTTTTAGTCATTCCAATTGCTAGTATGTTGGCTAGTCGTTTTCTAAAGAAGGAGGCGATTAATCATGCTTAACACTGTTGGCATCTTGTCTTTAATACTAGCTGGATTAATGATTTGGATTGGACGTTCAGCCGGTTTTCGCTCCTTTCTAAGTATTGGGATTAATTTTTTGATTTTGCTTTTAAATATTCGCTTGATTGCGTGGGGATTTCCAGCTCTTGTTGTGACATTGTTAAGTGCTTTGTTTATCCTCGCAACTACTATTTTTTTAGGTAATAGTAACGATCAATCAAATGAAACTGCCTTTTATGCGACGTTGTTAGTTTTGGCAGTATTAACCGGTTTAATCGTCTTATTACAAGGACCACTATCTGTTCAAGGATTTGGTAATGAAAACACTGAGGACTTGGAAGGTATGTCACTATTAGTTGGTATTCAGTTCCAACAAATTATGACATCCACAATGCTAATCAGTACGTTGGGGGCGATTTCTGAAGCTGCGATTGCTGAAGCAACCGGTTTGACAGAGTTGGTGAAAATGGGATCAGATTTAACTACTGCCGAAATTATGAAGCATGGTTTTAGTATCGGACATGAAATCATTGGAACCGCTCTGAACACGCTATTCTTTGGTTTCTTTGGTGGTTTCTTGGGCTTGTTTATCTGGTATGTTAAATTGAATTATCATTTTGCTGGGTTCATTAATAATAAAATTTTCGTATCTGAAATTGCGATGGTCCTAATTTCCTTTATTGGCGTTGCACTGACCGTTCCATTGACTGTGATTGTGATTAGAATTCGTGCTAAAAATTTAAGAGAGTGAGAATAAGGACGGAGTGATTTTGATCAATAGCATAGGAAACCGGATGATTCAAACTTGGAATCGTGTGGGTTTCGTAGCTATGCACAGAAATCAGTCTTGATTCTCCGATTTAGACTATTATCAATAAGAATCTAAAAAATACCGCCACTGCTTAATTAGTCAGTGGCGGTATTTTTGTTTATTTCAATTGATGACGTGGTTTGAATTCTCGATAAGTATAGTAAGAGAAACTAGTCATAATCAGTGGATAAATCACTAAGAAAACGGCAACGGTCAGCGTTGTAATCAAGGCAATTTGCATGAATAGTGGTGTTTGACTCACTAAGAAACTTAATGCCAACATTAGACTTACTAAGAAGACGATGTTTAGAACGTTACCTAAACTTTCAAATTCGGATTCTAAGTGTCTAAAAGGTTCCTGTTGCATACGAGATAAGAAGTAAGAATTGATTGTTAAAATGATCAATAAACTTACAAAGAGACTGATCGTTGGTGCATTCCAGAGTAATGAATCTTTAAACAGATACTTGATTAAGTACGCAGAAATATTCTGTGCAACAAAGTAAGAACTGAAAACAGCTAGTAAACTGTAAATGCTTTGGAGAAGGGACTGCGTGATTAAAATCAAAGCTACTAAAACGCTGATGACAATAATCGGTAGAATCAATCTGATATCACGAGTTAATTGTCGTTTTAATTTCAGTTGCTGGTTTGTAATGCCCATTACAATTGGCTGTGATTGTCCTAATTGATTGCCACGAGTGAGTTGATCCAGTTCGTGATTCAGCTGTGATACGTAGTTTAAATTTGCAGTTGATAAGGGGTTTCCTTTTAACTGTAGTCGAATAACAGTTGACTGTTCATTTGCAGAACTATATTCAGCACGAGCAACTTTGAATTGTTTCTGGTTGAAACTCTTGGGTGAAATGTAGGCCGTATCAATCACTCCAGAATTACGTAAATGGTCCAGATATGAGGCCGCTGCACCAATATTATGATTAGCAACTTTAATTTTACCGTTACTATTGGCGATGAAACTGGATATTTGATCTAAATCAGATTTGGTTTTAGCAAACTTCTTACTGATATAGGAGTGTTCTTGTTTAATAACGGAGCCATTGCTTCCAACGATTCCAAGGTTTTGATTAACCGTATTAAGGTTGTCACGGATAGTTGAAAAGTCATCTATGTTAGATTTTAAATCTGTGACTGCTTGACTAACTACAGCAGACTGATGTTTATCGTTCTCCAAACTGTTAACGGCGTTTTGTTCACTATCTAGAACATCTTTTAAGTCCTTAACAAGTTGTTTATTCTGAGTTCGGATAGTTGCGGTATCACTCGCGTTGGTGTGAATATTTGTTCCTAAAGTGTTTAATTGTTTTTGTAATCTTGCAAGATTTAAATTGTCTAATTTGAACTGCGCTTTTTTGAGTTCTTTAGAAGATTGATCTAGAGCTACTTTAGAACCTTGTAGATGAGTGTCGACATTGCCTAGCTGGTTGTTGACATACATTGCGTCGATTGGAATGCCAACCGGTTGAGTTAAACTGTTTACAGCTGCCACTTGTGGATCAGCTTTTAAACGGTTTGTTAAGCTATCAAGCATTGCCAACGTCTTAGGATTCTTGAATCCATTTTTATTCTTAATGAAGATTGTTGTTGAGTTACTAACATTTGGATCAAAATGAGCTTCGCTGACTCGATCACCTGCTAAAGCCTGACTATCAGACGTAAGAGCTTGATTAATATCATAGCTAAATTGGGTCTTTAAGAAAAAGAATGGGCTGATAATTAACACTAAGCCAATCACAATGATTAATGGCTCGTGAAGTGAAAAATTACTTACTGTTTTCCAGAAACGATGGGGTTCATCAAAGAGCCATGCTGGACCTGGCCAGAAGAACTGATCTCCGAAAATAGTTGTAATAATTGGTAACAACGTAAAGAAAGCTAACCAAGCAATTATGAGTGTAGGAATCCCACCAGCTAGTGACTTGATAACGACGTTTTGGGCGAAGTACGAACCAATCAGAGTAATAATAACCGGCAATAACCAAAAGATACTTTTGTACCAGGCTGAACTAAATATCTGTTCTCCCGTCACGTCGTTATCCATTTCATTTGAATAGATTCGGTAGAAAATAACGAGGGCTGCTGGTAATGCCCCAAAAGCCAAGATAGTGATGGTTAGCTTAGTGTAAATCGAATACGGGAAGCCAGCTAAATGACTAAAGATTTGAACACTAAAGTTACTTAATAAATAAACCGTAATCGACGTTAATAAACTAATAAATGGTGCCAGTAGGGATCGGAATAGGATTCCGGTAATTAATAGCATACCGATTGCTAGTGCAACCATGACGATGTGAGTAGCACGCTCGACTGACATGTTATACGACACAATGGCAGCTGATGGACCACTGAGACTCGTTTCGACACCTGGTGTAACAGTTAATTGGCTAATTTTAGATAACTGGGTACGGAGTGGCATTTTGTTGCCATTTAGAAATACGCGATAAATTAAAACAGAGCGGTCATTTGAGCTTTGGAAATGTTTTGTAACAAAATTATCTTGAGGAGCACTAATACGATTGATACCAAGATAATTAGCTTGTTGCGCAATCATGCGCATTTTTTGATTGATATTACTTTTTTGTGATTTTGAAAAGTGTCCTTGGAAATTTGAAAAGGTTAAATCGACTTCAGTGGCTTTATCTAAACCATGTTGCCAAGTCTGAGAAGCCGGAACTGCAAATTCTGGAGTGGTTTCCAGTGTGTTGAAAGAAGGAGTACGCAAGAAAAAAATCGCAGTAATAATTGCGACTAACCAGACTGCTAGTGCGATTAATTTAGAATTTGATAAATATCTCACGTGTTTCTCCTTTCATACGCGTTCTTTTATGGCATAACCTCTATTATATCTGATTTATTCGATATCATATATAAAGTTAGCGAAAAAACGTTTATTATTTTATTTTTTGAAAAAGTCGCTCCAATTGGCGATTAAATAGACGATTCCAATCAAGCCAAATGACAAAAGAATAGTAAATTCCCAGCCCCAAGATGCTTTGCCAAATGGAAGTGGAACGTTTTGACCATAAAACCCAAAGACAATATTAGGAACAGCAAGAACAATTGAGAAAACTGTTAAGAACTTCATTGTATGGTTCAGGTTATTATCTAAAACGTTAGAATATGAACTTGAAACGCGATCGATAATATCAGAGCAAAGTTCGGCCATTTCCTGCGCTTGTTGAGATTCAACAATAACATCTTCAAGTCGTTCATGTTGTTCGGGGTCCATTTGAAGATTCTGCATACGATTCATGCTAAGAAGTAAACTAGTGTTAGCTTTAGCAGATGTTAGTAGGTAGATGATGCTAGTTTCTAACTGCAACATTGAATCGATACCTGTTCTGTTCAATCTATTTTTAAATTGATTTTGAATTGATTGTCTCTGAAAATTAATTTGAGTAATCGCATCCAAATACATATTGGTTAATGTATAAAGAGTTTCTAAAATGGCATCAAAAATTTGATGTGTAATTAAATCATTTTCCTTGATGTGATTGATATTGTTTTCAAAGATTTCTTGCATGTAAGAAGTTGAATTATGTGTAAAGGTAATAATGACGTTCCCAATTGTTAGAAAACTGATTGGTTCTGTTTGTCCATTATTATCAAAGTTGTTAGTTAACGCATCAAAAATAATCAGAAAGATATTTTTATCTAAATCTGTTTCAACGCGGGCACGTTCATTACGGTCAACTGCGTAGCCTAATATTTCAAGTGTAGCGCCATAATCGTCTACCAATGATTTTAATTCGCTTGAAGTTGGTTCGATGACATTGACCCAAGTATAGCCAGATGAAATTTGACGTGTTGTTAACATAATATTTCCTACCTTAAATTAATAATACTTTTAGTTTATTACTTATTAGATGAAAAAATAAGTCAAATCGTTTAAAATAAGTTGTTTAAAAGTAATTTTCCAAGAAAGAAGCAAATCAAGTGAGTATTTTAAGTCAATTATATGGACCATTCTTTGATCTTAATAACTGGAAAATGGTCATAACATCGCAATCAGACTGGTTGGTTATACTTTCGCTAGTTATGATTGAATGTATTTTATCAGTTGATAACGCCGTAGTGTTAGCAACGCAGACACAAGCCTTGCCAGACCAAAAGGATCGTGAAAAGTCACTCTTCTATGGTTTGTGGGGAGCATATATCTTCCGCTTTCTGATTATCGGGGTGGGAACTTTTCTCATCCACTTGTGGGAAATTAAAGTAGTTGGTGCTTTATATTTAATTTATCTCGTTTACCGATACTTTGATAAACACAAACGCCCCCGACAAACGCGTAAATTAGTGCAGAATAAAGGTGGTATTTCACTATTCTGGCGAGTAGTTATCCAGATTGAGTTTATGGACATTGTGTTTTCGGTAGACTCAGTACTAGCATCATTAGCTATTTCAAGTAATCCCGTTATCGTCTTGATTGGTGGCTTGATTGGAATTCTATGTATGCGAGGAATTGCTGAAATTATTATGAACCTAATGAAACGTGTACCAGAACTTGAAACAATGGCATACGTATTGATTGCAATCATTGCGGTGAAATTATTCCTTTCAATTCCAATGATTGATATTGAAATTCCATCTGGAATATTTGCCTTAGTGGTGATTGCTGCATTTGCAATTACATTTTTGATTCACTTTTTACGAAATAGAAATAACAAGGGTGCATGATATAATAAGGTGTAACCTGATTAAAGGAGTTTAACATGGCAGCAACTATTACCAGTAACAATTTAAAAGAAGAAACAGCAGACGGACTCACAATTGTAGACTTTTGGGCACCTTGGTGTGGCCCTTGTAAAATGATGGATCCAGTTTTAGAAGAATTAGAAACTGAATACGATGGAAAAATGCATTTTGGTAAATTAAATGTTGATAATAACCAAGAACTTGCTGAAAAATTTAAGGTAATGGGAATTCCTGCTTTGGTTCTCTTTAAAGATGGCAAAGCAATTGAAAAGGTTACCGGATATTATCCGAAAGCTAAACTAGCTAAGTATTTGGAGAAGAAGATAACTGAAAATGAATAAAAATAAGATAGCTGTAATTGTGGATAGTTCAGCCAATTTGAGTGACAAAACTGTTCAAGATTACAATATTATTGTGGTTAACCAACCAATTATGTTTGGTAACCACGTTTATCATGAGAATCTTGATATTGATTCGGATGAGTTTTATCGTATGTTAAAAATGGAAAAGGCTCATCCAACAACTTCACAGATTTCAATGCGTGAGATGCAGTTCTTATTCCAAAAGCTTGCCGAAGATGGATATGAAGGTGCTTTATGCATTGGATTATCTGGTGGAATGAGTGGCTTTATTAATAGTGTCTCTGCAACAGCGCCAGCTATTCGGGAATTGCAGGTTTTTCCATTTGATTCACGGTCAGTTTTGGCTGGAACCGGAAACATGGCAATTCTGGCGGCTCAAGAGCTAGACAATGGTCGTGATATTCATCAAGTTTTGGTCGATTTACGGAAGTTACGCGATCAGACTGAAGTTTACATTGCAGTTAACAATGTTAAGGGACTACAGAATTTAGGTAATATCGCTAGTCGTGGGTCAGTATTTAGCTCATTATTAGGGATGCGGCCTATCTTACATATGAATAAACAGGGACGTCTGGAAATGGTGGGACAAGAACACCAGATTGCCAAGGCAATGGATGCAATTGAAGAGAAACTTGCTGAAGCGGTGAGAGATGCCAAAACACCATTATTAGTGACTGTGATTGATGCTAATGACCGTGATCGCAACATGCAATGGCAGACTCATTTAGCAGAACGTTTTCCAGATTTGATTTTAGAATCAGGAGAAATTGGCCCTTATATGGGAACTTATACCGGTGGTAAATCAGTCGGATTAGTGTGGTCTGAACAAATTATCATCAATTAATTGTCAGAGTTAGATTCAGTTGAATTACTGAGCTAACTCTTTTTTGTTCAGCATAGATATTTGAACGAAATCTTAAATCCGTTATAATGAGCAATATAATTTATTACAGAAAATGTGGGGTGAAACTGATGGAACGAAATATTAAGGGCAATCGAATCGTAATTAAAATTGGAACGAGTTCCTTAATCAATCCGGATGGTTCTCTCAATCGTGATTCAATTCAAAAGTTATCAGATGTTTTGTGTGAGTTAAAGATGCAAGGTAAGGAAGTTGTGCTAGTATCCTCTGGTGCGATTGGTGTTGGAATGGGACGAGTTGGCTTGAAGGATCGACCAACAACGATTTCTGGACAACAGGCCGTTGCAGCAGTTGGACAAGGTGAACTGATTGGAATTTATGAACGCTTTTTTGCGAAATATCAAATTAGCGTGGCACAATTGTTGTTAACCAGGGATGTTCTATTATTTCCCCAAAGCAAAAAGAATGTATCAAATGCTTTTCAGGAATTGCTTCAAATGAATGTGATTCCAATCGTAAATGAAAATGATACGGTGTCCGTCGATGAATTGGATCATGAAACCAAGTTTGGTGATAATGATCAGCTTTCAGCTATTGTTGCTAAAGTGATTGATGCTGATTTATTAATCATGTTGTCTGATATTGATGGATTTTATAGTGCTAATCCAAATGAAGATGAGAATGCAAAATTATTCTCTAAAGTTAGTCGGGTTGATCATAGTTTGATTAATGCCGCTGGCGGTAAGGGGACTAAATTTGGCACGGGTGGCATGGTTACAAAACTCAAGGCGGCTAAACGAATCCTTGATAATAACCAACAAATGATTTTAGCCAACGGATCTGACCCAGATATTATTTTTGATATTTTAAAAGGTCAGGATATCGGCACGTGGTTTACGAATACTGAATCAACTGAAATGGAAGGTTAAAGCGATGGATTTAAATCAAATGGGACAGGCAGCCAAATCTGCTGCTACAGTTTTAGGACAGCTTTCAACAATTGAAAAAAATCGAGCTTTAAACTTGATGGCTGATGAATTACAGAACAAAGCTAGTGAAATTTTAGCTGCTAATAAGATTGATATTGATAGTGCTGAAGAAAATGGTATTGAAGGTGTGATGCTGGATCGCCTTAAGTTGGATAATGAAATAATTGATGCGATGGCTGATGGTCTTCGTCAGGTAAGTAGTTTGGCTGATCCAATTGGTGAAGAAATTAAAGGCTGGGTTACCGAAGACGGTTTGAATATTTCACAAGTTCGAGTGCCACTTGGTGTTCTAGGAATGATTTTTGAAGCTCGTCCTAACGTGACAGTCGATGCTGCTGGATTAGCTTTTAAATCTGGTAATGCTGTTATTTTACGCGGTGGGAAAGAAGCGTTACATTCTAATATTGAATTAGCAAAAGTTTTAAGAACAGCATTGAAAGAGAATGATTTTCCAGTCGACGCCGTTCAGATGATTGATAATCCGGATCATGCGATTGCTAATCAGTTGATGAACTTAACAGAGTATATTGATGTGCTAATTCCTCGTGGTAGTGCGAAGTTTATTCAAATGGTTGTTAAAAACTCGACAGTACCAGTTATTGAAACCGGAGCTGGTAACTGTCATATCTACGTTGATGAAACAGCTGACTTAAAACAAGCCGTTGATATTATTGTGAATGCTAAAACGCAACGTCCATCAGTATGTAATGCAATGGAAAAATTGGTTGTGCAAAGAAGTATTGCGGATAAATTTTTACCAATGGTTGAAGAAGCGCTACATGCTTACAATGTCGAACTTCGTGGTGATGCAGCTACAAAAGAAGTTTTGCCTGATATTAAACTAGCTACAGAAGAAGACTGGTCTACCGAATATAACGACTTTATTATGGCAATCAAGGTTGTTGATACGTTGGATGAAGCTATTTCTCACATCAATAAATACAACACAAAGCACAGTGAAGCCATTATTACGAAGAGTTACGACGCAAGTCAGAAATTCACGAAAGAAATCGATGCAGCTGTTGTTTACGTCAATGCCTCAACTAGATTTACGGATGGATTTAAGTTTGGCTTTGGTGCTGAAATTGGTATTAGCACACAGAAGCTTCACGCTCGTGGCCCAATGGGCTTGAATGAACTGACCTCAACGAAGTATATTGTTCGGGGCGAGGGACAAGCTAGAAAATAAACGTTGAGCTTTTAAAAACTGTGACAAGATTTGTAAGTCGTGTTATCATAAAGATACAAAGCAAACATATACATCAAGACCCCAGCTACTGAAGATAGCTGGGGTCTTTTTTTAACTAATTTTATTAGCGGATGGGTTGAGTATTACCTTGTATTACCGCTTTTTGTTGTGTTTATTATTCAACCAATAATTAAACAATGAGCTAATTAAAGCCACAAAAAGTGGAGCGATTATCGCCGCAAACATATACATCCCTCCTATCCGTTGTATGATTCTTACAACTGAGGCAAGGCAACTTTCCTATTGTATCAATATTTACAGGTCATTTATATTATTAAATTTTGTTAAATGAAAAATAAAATAGAGTGTTTTTGCGTATATCTTATCCCTCAAAAGCCGTGGCAAGATAGGGCTGGACGTGTTAATATTTATGTATGGGTTGATGTTGCCTTAATCTTTATTACTTCTTATTTTTTCTATTATTCAACCAGTAGTTAAACAATGGGCTATTTAAAGCTATAAGAAGTGGCGAGATAAGAGCTGCAAACATATACATCAAGACCCCAACTATTTGCGGTAGTTGGGGTCTTTTTTTACACTATTTTGTTATAAAACGAGTTCTCCATCCCAACTTTCTGCGTATAACTACAAATCATCAAATATTCGTGAAGCATGAATATTCGCTAATTCGCTGTTATTACTCAAAAGCTACCCGGGATGTCTCACTCTCTAATCGAAAACGAGCTCCACAAACCAGCTTTCTCCGTTTAGCTACGAACTGAAACCATTCCCAAATTCGGGGAATACTTCCAGTCCTATGCTATACTCGAAACCTCCCGGTTTGTTTCACTCTCTAATCGAAAACGAGCTCGCCATCCCAACTTTCTGCGCATAACTACAAATTATCAAATATTCGAAAAGCATGAATATTCGCTAATTAGCTGTTATTGCTCAAAAGTAACCCGGGATGTCTCACTCTCTAGTAATTTGCCACCTCAATCAAATTCTTATCTGGATCCTGAATAATAATTGAAGTTACTTCCCCATGAGCGGCTTCTTTTTTAGAAGGGCCTTCTAAAATAGGTACGAAATAGCTTTTGAGGTGATTTACAATGCTTTCCATGGGATCTTTAGCGATGACACAAAGGTCGATGGCACCAGTAGTTGGTTTGTCAGCGTGGAACTTTGGTTGATTATCTGACAGTACAAAGTAGATTCTTTGCTTGCCGGCCATTACACCTGGGTGTTCAGTATCTTCCAAAATTGGCATATCAAAAACTTCATGGTAGAAGCGCTCGCTACGAGCAACGTCTGAAACGGTGATAGTAATATGATCAATGTCACGAATATTCATGTTAAATCCTCCTCTAAATCTTCCAAATTAGTATAGCACATGATTTGTTTGACGCGTTGGTGTTCAGCATGGTAGGGTGGTTATTAGACAATTTATGTAATGAAAAGAGATTTAAGATGAGTTTACTATCTGTAGAGCATCTGAGTCATAGTTTTGCTGATAAGCAATTGTATGAAGATGCGAACTTTGAACTGAATAGAGAAGACCACATGGGAATTGTGGGCCAAAATGGTGCTGGAAAAAGTACGTTGATTAAGATTTTAACCGGAGCAACTTTACCAGATAAAGGACGTGTCATTTGGCAAAATAAAGTAACTTACGGTTATTTGGATCAGTACGCTGATATTCCAAAGAACGATACGCTATACGAGTTTCTAACAACGGCTTACGCTGAATTATTCAAGCAACGTGACTTAATGGAAGAATACTATGCCAAGTATGCTGAAAATTTGGACGATAAGTTACTTGAAAAGGCTGGTCGTCTCCAAGAAAATCTAGATGCGAATAACTTTTACGATATCGATACGGAAATTAATCGGGTTATGACCGGATTAGGTTTAGACGATATTGGTAAAGATCATATTGTTAGTGAAATGAGTGGTGGCCAACGTTCAAAGATTATTTTGGCTAAATTACTTTTACAAAACCCAGACGTTTTAATTTTGGATGAACCAACTAACTATTTGGATACAGCTCACATTTCATGGTTGGCTGATTATCTAAATGGTTTTGAAGGTGCCTTCATGGTTATTTCCCATGATTACGACTTTTTACAGAAGGTTACTAACTGTATTTGTGATGTGGCATTTAACCAAATTACTAAATATCGTGGTGATTTCCAATCAGCTATGCGTCAAAAGGATGCTCGTAAAGAGACTCAGTTAAAAGCCTTTGAAAAACAACAAGTTGTAATTGAAAAAGCTGAAAACTTTATCCGTAAGAATAAGGCTGGTCAACGTTCTACAATGGCTAAGTCTCGTGAAAAGATGTTGAACCGGATGGAAAAGATTGATCCACCTAGTGAAAATATTCAGGGTCACTTTGATTTTCCATACTTGGAAACTGGTTCACAGAATGCTGTTGCAGTTACTAAGTTGGCAGTTGGTTATGGTAAGAAACAATTACTTGAACCCGTTACATTCAGTATGACGGCGGGCGAAAAAGTCGCATTTTCTGGATTTAACGGTGCGGGTAAATCAACTTTGATTAAAAGTATTTTAGGTTTGATTCCTGCTTTAGACGGTTCAGCAAGTTTTTCACCTTCAGCTAAGGTCAACTACTTCAGTCAAGAATTAACTTGGGATAATCCAAAGTTAACGCCACTGGAAACGATTCAAGCTAAATATCCAACTATGCTACCTAAAACAATCCGCACTAAGTTAGCTAAATGTGGAATTAATGCAGCTGATACAATCAAGCCCATGCATTTATTAAGTGGTGGGGAACAAACGAAGGTCAAACTAGCTTTACTAGAGTTGATTGAATCTAATTTCCTAATCATGGATGAACCTACTAATCATTTGGATGACGAAACAAAGCGTGCTCTTGGCGAAGCATTACAACGCTTCAAGGGTAACTTAATTGTTGTATCTCATGAGGATAGTTTCTATAGTACTTGGATTGATAAAGAAATTAACGTTGAAAAATTGCGATTGGATCGCGCTAAATAAACATCAAATAAGAGTGAGTGTTCATAATAGAATGCTCACTCTTTTTGGGTACCTCAAATCCCCAAAAATAAATTGGCTTGTGATAGGATTAACAAATGAGGAGATGATCAAATGGCAAAATATAATTTTTTAACACCATTTACATTAAATAACGGAGTAACCATCAAGAATCGGATTGTGATGGCTCCAATGACAGAAATGAGTTCGTTTGAGAACGGAATTGTAACGAATGATGAAATCGAGTACTACCGTTTACGTTCAGGTGGAATCGGGATGGAAATCACTGGTTGTGCCAACGTATCTGACTTAGGTAAAGGTTTTGAAGGTGAATTGTCAGCTAGCAAAGATGCTGTCTTACCACAACTTTCAAAATTAGCTCAAGCTATGAAATCAAATGGTACTAAAGCAGTTTTACAAATATTCAATGCTGGTCGTATGACAACTTCTAAAATTTTACGCGGGGAACAACCACGTAGTGCAAGCGCAATTAGAGCCGAACGTCCAGGTTTAGAAATACCACAAGAAATGACTGTGGAAGAAATTAATCAAGTGATTTCAGACTTTGGTAGTGCAACCAAACGTGCTATTCAAGCAGGTTTTGATGGTGTTGAAATCCATGGTGCTAATACGTACTTAATCCAACAGTTCTTCTCACCTAATTCAAACCAACGTACTGATGAATGGGGTGGGAGTTTAGAGAATCGGATGCGTTTTCCACTTGCAATCATCAAAGAATTACAACGTGTCGTTAAAAATAGCGGTAAAAAAGACTTTATTATTGGCTACCGTATTTCACCTGAAGAAATTGAAAATCCTGGAATCCATTTAGAGGATACTTTACAATTTGTTCCTAAACTGGCAGATTCAGGTATTCACTATCTTCATGTTTCAATGGGTAATGTTTGGCGGACTTCATTGAATAATAAAGATGATCAAGAACCAATCAACCAAAAGATTAAAGCAGCCTTGAATGGCAAGATTCCTTTGATGGTTGTTGGTGGAGTTGAAACTCCAGCCGATGCCAGCAAATCAACTGATGAATTTGAGTTCACTGCCATTGGCCGTGAATTAATTCGTGAACCAAAGTGGGTTGAAAAAATTCTTTCAGATGATGAAGGGAGTATCCGTTACAAGTTGTCACCAAGTGATGTAGAAGAATTAGCAATTCCATCACCACTCTGGGATTTCCTAACAACGGTCTTCCGTCCAATCGCTGGATTATCAACCGAAAAAGATCCAGCAGCAAACTTTATGGATTCAGTTGCTCCATGGGAAAAGTTCTAGATGTGAAAAAACGACTCAGACAGTAAGTCTGTGCCGTTTTTTTAGTTACTTGACGGTATTGTCGCCATCATTGTTATTAATGAAGACCTTGTTAGCATTGGTATTTTTACTGGAAATGTAATGATCTTTAGACTTACCAAAAAGGTAGTTTGCACCATCGTCATTTGTTAAATGATATTCGGCGTCTGGAATATTATAAATAGTAATACCACCATCGTTAGATGAAATGGAATTATTATTCTTAAATGATCCTTTTTTCATTGAAAAATCGCCATCATTTAAGGTTGCTTTGAAGTTATTTAATGCTGTATCAGTAAAATTAATATCTCCGTCATCACTAGAATGCAAAACAGCATTATTTAATGAACTGTTTTTACTATGAAAGTTTCCATCGGATAATTGAACTTTGAGTGCATCAAAGTTCATTTGATCTATTGAAAAGTCACCACTTTCAGTATTTATTGATCCTGATTTTAACTTAGTATTTTTGGGGACGGTAATAGTAACCGTTTGATTAGTGTCAAAAATAGATATTCTATCGAATATGAAAGAGCTTTTCGTCTCACTTTGTTTTAACTCCAGTTGGTTATCATTAACGGAATATTTTAACCGCTTTGGGTCAATACCTTTAGTCTGAATTTTAAATTCATTGCCAGATCTTATTTTTAAGCTATAAGTACTCAATGTGGCATTGATTTTATTAAATGAGTTCAAGTTATGCTCAGTTTTCTTATTTTGAGCTAAGCTGGGATCGCCGCCCATGTGTAATAGTTTCTGTCTGCCACCTTTAAACCAGCCAATTAGAGCTAGAATGCAGCCTATTGTTAAGATGATTACACTGATTCTAATGGTTATTTTCTTCATAGTGGGGACCTCCGTTTTGGTTTGACTTGCGTGAAATCTTACGATAAATAAATTTGATAAAGACTGTAAGCTCTTGGATAACCCAACTAATGACGGTGTAAACAACTGGGATAATTAAGATAGCAATTCCAAGAATAATCAGACCTGTTCCCAAATAAAATAGTCCGGCAAACATTTTAGTGACTAGGAGGGCTGAACTTATCTGAATGAACTTTAATCCAACCATGACCGCTGAGAAATATAAAGCGCAAATTACTACAACCGCAACACCGCCTAATAAAATTGCAACAAAGACAAATACAGCAACCATGATAGCGAGTGGAATCGTTACGGGCGTAGAGAGTAAAGCTAAAATAATAATCCAAATAGTTGCTGAATTAGTTTTTGGTGACTTAGGAGTTTTTTCTTGATGGTTATTCTGGGTACTTGTTTCTGAAACATCTGATTTGATAGAATAATCTGCCATAATTTTACGTGCTAATTGTTTAGGAGTGCCCAGCTTGTCAACAATTGCAGCACGTGAATCTAGGTGACCATCCTCCATATATTCTAAATAAAATTCAGCTGCTTCATTAATTTCACCATTACTCAGTCCATGGAGATTGGTTTTGAGTTCGTTGATGTAGTCCTGCTTGATCATTTTCTTTTGCCTCACTTTCGGTATTGTTAAAAATCTCGTTGATATTTTGATCGTATTTTTTCCAAGCTTCTAGAATTGCTTGAAATTGTTGATAACCACTTTTAGTAATCTTGTAGTATCGCCGATTTCGTCCTTGAAATGGTTGGTCATAGGTTGTTAGCCATTTTTTAGCTTTTAAACGCCGTAGGACAGGATACAAGGTTGATTCAGAAATTTGAAACTTCTTCTGAATTTCTTGGGTGATTGCATATCCGTAGTAATCCTGATGGGTAAGGAGTGATAAAACTAAACCATCGAGGACTTCACTGGTTAATTGAATATTCATACCTTTCTCCTCCTAATATTATTTAACAATTCATATTATACGACGTATAGTATAAGAGTCAATAAAAACCATAACTCAATGTGAGCTATGGCTTTAGTTTGATTATTTATTTTAGAAAGTTGTTTCGTCAGGGTTTTGAGCTAAACCAGCAACGCCATGGAAACCATCAATCGTTTTCATGTCAGCTTCTGAAAGCTCAAAATCAAAGATTTCAGTATTTTGTTTGATACGATCAGCATGAACGGATTTTGGTAATGGCAAGAAACCATTTTGAAGTGACCAACGAAGTACTACTTGGGCAACGCTCTTGTTGTACTTGTCAGCAATATCCTTGAGTTCCTTGATTTGGAAGATCTTACCAGTGCCAAGTGGGCTGTAAGCTTCTGAAAGGATATCGTGGTTATTGTTGTATTCCACTAATCCTTCTTCCATGTCACTAGGGTTAAGGAAGATTTGGTTAACTGCTGGAACAACTTTAGCGGTCTTGAGCAATTCATCCAAATGCTTTTCACGGAAGTTAGAAACACCGATTGCTCGAACTTTACCAGTATCTAAAGCTTCTTCCATTGCACGCCATGAGTCAGCGTTACGTTTTTGCCAATCATCGCGGAACTTAACTGGGTTTGGCCAATGGATTAAGTATAAGTCCAAATATTCTACGCCTAATTTATCTAAAGAAGCATCTAAAGCTTTCTTAGCTTCTTCGTAACCATGATCAACGTTCCATAATTTTGAAGTTAAGAAGATGTCTTGACGAGGAATACCACTGTCTTTAATAGCTTTTCCAACACTGTCTTCATTACCATAAGCAGCGGCTGTATCGATATGACGATAGCCAGCTTCCAAAGCAGCTTTAACTGAGTTATAAGCTTCGTCACCATCAGCAGATTGCCAAGTACCAAATCCAACTACCGGAATTTTAACGCCGTTATTTAGTGTATAAGTATCTGTAAGTTTTTCCATTGTGAAGCCTCCTTGATTTATTATAGATAATAATAACTATAAATTAGAGATATTGCTAATATAATAACTTTTAGAAATGCTATTAAAAAGAACCGAACAACAAAGTGTTGTTCAGTCCTCTAAATTGATTATTTATTAAAAGTACCATCTTCAACTTGACGAAGGTAGTCTGCCAAATGTTTGAAGTAAACTGGAGCATTATCAATCATATGATGATGTCCGCCATCTGGAGTTGTAACTAACTTAGCATTTGGAATATCTTGTTCCATACGACGTGCTGACTTAAGTGGCATTGTTTCATGTTCACCGAATGTCAAAAGGGTAGGAACTTTGATGTTGTGGATTTGGTCACGAACGTCCCAATCCTTTAGTTTTCCAGTAACAACGAATTCGTTATCGCCTTGGAATACGTTATAAACATCAGTTGCCATTGTTGAAACAAGATGTTGAATAGCGAGTGGTTGTTTACGATCAACGTAACCAGCATTTAGTTCATCAACTAATTTTTGGTAACGTTCGTTGTTCCATTCACCAGTCTTTTCACAGTCACGCATGAATTTAGCATCTTCAGGAGCCAATGCTTCATCACGGATTGCGTCTTGATGTTCAAGGTATTCATCGATGTTATCGACCATTGATGAAATGATAGCACCCTTCAAATGTGCACCATACTTAAGAGCATAGAGCATTGTTAAAGCGCCACCCCATGATTGGCCGATTAAGTAGAAATGATCAATTCCTAATTTTTGACGAACTTCTTCAACTTCATCAAGAAAGTAATCGTAAGTGAGGTACTTGTCAGCAATCTTTGGATCAGAGTAATCTGGTTGATCAGAATACCATGAACCAAGTTGGTCATAATAATGAACTTGAACGTTCAAGCCTTGTTTCAAAAGTTCATCATGGAAGTTTTCCCAGTATTCATGTGTGCCACCAGGGCCACCGTGCAATGCGAGCAAATGAATTGAGCTTTCATCGCCATCTGTATGAGACCAAAGATGGTAACCGTTATCTAATGTTAAAATAGTTGTACCTTGTTTCAATATAGCCACCTAGTTTCTTTAAATTAGGTCTATGATAGCAGAAATATAAAGCGTTCTCAATGGAGGAATCACGAATGGAGTTCAATCAAGAGCAGCTACAAAGGGCACTACCAAGCTTTGACTTTTATTTTTTTGATGAAATTGAATCAACCAATAAAACCGCTAAGCAGTGGTTGGAAGATGGCAAAGTCGAGAAAAATGCAGTTTTGATCGCTGATCAACAGACCGGTGGCTATGGGTCACATGCTCGAAAATGGAGTGGTGATCAGAGTGGTTTGTACTGTTCGATTATTTTTCCAATCTCTAATATGGTACCGATTAACCCCGGAGCAATCACGATGCAAACCGCGACAGTTATCGCTCAGACTTTGAACGAAGTTTATCAAAGTGATGTGAAATTAAAGTGGGTCAATGATCTAATTTTAAATCGGAAAAAACTTGGTGGAATTCTGTGTGAACTTGTTACAAATCTCAACAATCAAATTATCGGGTTAGTGATTGGTTTTGGTATTAATATCTCTAAACAATCTGTTCCTGCAGAGTTGGAATCCATTGCAATTAATCTATCTGAAAATGTTTCGGCTGATAATAATCAAAAATTCATAACGCAAGTTTTAGATGGAATTAAAAAAAGCTACCATTCAGAACAGAATGATAGCTGGTTAAATGACTATAAAGAATTATCAACGATGTATCAACAAATGGTTGAAGTCGATTTGAATGATCAGCATTTAGTCGGTCGAGTGGCTGATTTTAGAGATGATGGAGCACTGGTTTTGAAAACGTCTGAGAACGTTGTGCCAATTTTGGCTGGGACGGTGAGTTTTCATGAGAAATAATTAGACTGGCTCCTTTTGATGTACTATGTCTTTTACTATACGACAAATGCAAAAATTGACGCACTTTACCTATGACTCTGTTAGATTGTGCGTCAATTTTTGTATTGTTCGTATCTTTTTTTAATAAAATGTGAAATTTAATGTATTGATTGTTCTGCAACACAATTAATACTTTTTTAATATTCAATTAATATGTTAATTAATATTCAAAGTTCATACTTCAAATCAGTAGGGAGGGATAAATATGGTTGAGAATGCCTTAACTTTAAGAGATGTTGAGAAACAATTTGGTCGTTCAAAAGTTCTAAAGGGAGTTAATTTAACTGTAAAAAAAGGTGAAATATATGGATTGATTGGGGCTAATGGTGCAGGTAAAAGTACCATTATGCGGATGGTGACAGGTTTGTCGCCAACAAAAGTTGGAGAAATTACGCTATTGGGTCAGAAATTAGGAAATAATTATCAACAATCTTTGCGCAGAACGGGTTCTATTATTGAATCACCAACCTTTTATAAAAATTTGTCAGTTAAACAAAATTTAATGGTAATAGCTAAGCAAAAAGGCTTAGTAAATGCAAAAAAAGAAGTAGAAGAGGTTATAAATTTTGTGGGCTTAACTGCTAAGTACAAGAGCAAAAGTAGTTCACTCTCACTAGGGCAAAGGCAGCGACTTGGTCTGGGCATTGCATTATTAGGAAATCCTGATTTTCTGATTTTAGACGAGCCAATCAATGGACTTGATCCTTCAGGAATTATTGAGTTCCGTAAGTTATTACAAGATTTGAACCATAATCGTCAAACTACAATCTTAATTTCAAGTCATATTCTGAGTGAGTTGTATCAAGTTGCAACGACATTTGGATTCATACATGGGGGAGAAGTAATTGAAGAAATTAGTAAGGCAGAATTGGACCGTCGTAATCAGTCAGGACTTGTAATAACAGTTGATAATACTGATCGAGCTGCACAAGTATTAGACCAACTTCACATCAATAAATTTCAAGTTCTTTCAACAAATAATTTAATTATTTACAATACTGACATTGATACAGCCCAAATTAATAAAACGCTAATTAATGCTGATGTAACGGTTTCTAGTATTGAAGAACGTGAAGGTTCACTTGAAGATTATTACACTCGGTTAATTAGTAATGCCGAGCAAGCAAAAGTGGAGGTGAAATAAGACTATGCGATTATTTACTGCAGATATTTATCGACTTGTCCGCACGCGTGGTATTTATATAGCGTGGGCAGCAATTATGATTATTGCTGGAGCCATTACTAACTCGCAATCTGTTGGAGGAGTTATGGTTGGTACCGAAAGCGCACCAAAGTACACTGATGCACAATGGTCTTTGGTTGAGATAGCTACGCGCGTATCATTATCGACTTCAGTAGTTATGTATATTCTAATCGCAGTATTTGTAATGACGGTTGGATATGAGTTTAGTCAAAAGACATATAAAAACACGCTAACCAGTGGAATTAGTCGTCTACAGTTTATTGTAAACAAATTCATTGCGCTGCTAGTTATCGTGTTCATAATGATTTTTAGTTATTTTGGAGTAGCTATTATTACCGGTTTGTTTAAGCATTCGGTCATTGGTGGAACAGTACATCATTTTTGGAATGTGTTAATAACTTGCGTTTTTAGTCAGACATTGGCTATTTGTGTTATTTTCAGTTTAGCGGTGGTTGTTCTAGTAATATCTAAAAGCCTAATTATCTCAAGCATCTTTATCGTAGCTTGGCCAATGATTATGACTATAGTTGCTGTTTTTTCGCGATGGGATTGGGTAAAATACTTTGATTTCTTTACGATTTCAAATCGATTAGCTCTGGGTGAATTAACGATTGATAAGATAGCGCCTTACTTAGTCGTCAGTGTATTGACCATTCTAGCGACGTGGTTGCTTACTATTTTTGCAATGAATCATCAGGAACTCTAGTTACTGATTGTAGATTCAAAACTACCTCAAACTCATTTGACGATGATAGCCATTTTGTAGAAATTGAACTATTAAGTTGTTTTAAAATTGAACTTGTTATTTGAAGCCCTAAACCTTGACTGGTTTGGGGTTTTGTTGTTTTGTAACGATCCATCAAAGTTGTCATTTTCATAGCTATTGAGGGGTCAGAAACCCGATTCTTTAAAATGATTTTAACGGAGTCCTTAGTTTCTGATTCAAGTAGAACGTATACTGTTTTACTGCCATATTTTGCAACATTACCAAACAAATTCTGAAAAACCCGAGTCAGTAGTGTTGCATCGGTTAATAAATATTGGTTTTCAGCAATATTAATCACTGGTGTAATTTGTGAGTTTTCAAAAGTATCATAGAAACTCAATAATGAATTTGTTAATAACTCAGAAATATTGGTATCAGTTGGTGTGAAATTAATTCGACGTTCATTCAAAATATTAAAATCCATCATAGTTGCCAAGTATTTATCGATTGATGTTAAGTTAATCGATATTCGATCTAACTTGGTTTTTTGATCTTTTGTTGCGGACTGTTCCAGTAATTGGGTATATCCAGATGCAACTGCCAGAGGTGTCTTAATATCATGAGTTAGATTGGTCATTGTATTTCTGATTTGTTCATCATCGCTAAGCCTTTTTTGATTCATTTCACGTGAGAAGTCAATTTGTTGATTAATTGATATAACCAAACGATTCAATAATTTATTCGAATTATTGATTGTCACACTTGCGTTTGTGGAATGATTGTTTATATAGTTTAAATCTGAAATGATATGACGAATCCCGCTAATTAGTTGCCAAAGAATCACAAGCAAAATTATTATAAGGATAATTAGAAAAATAATTAACATTACTCGTCAGACTCCTT
The DNA here is from genome assembly GCF_001437605.1 of Pediococcus argentinicus. Lineage (GTDB taxonomy): Bacteria > Bacillota > Bacilli > Lactobacillales > Lactobacillaceae > Pediococcus > Pediococcus argentinicus. Next base: position 43,386 of record NZ_JQCQ01000005.1, on the reverse strand, counting down.
TTTTGTAAAACGAACGCCTATACCCCAAACGGTCTCAATGTAAGGCTTGGTATTTGGTAAATTAAGCTTATGGCGCAGATTGCTTAAATGTACAGTAATAGTGTTCTCGTCCCCGAAGAAGGGCTCGTTCCACACAGATTCATATAGATTAGCCTTACTAAACACTTGGTAGGGATGTTGAAGTAGTAGTTCTAGTATTTCAAATTCTTTCCGAGACAAATTAACATTAGTATTTCCTCTAGTCACGGTAAACGTTTGGTTATTTAAATTAACGTCTTTAAAATTGATTATATTTGAATTTGGCTGGTCATGTTGAGAGTTGGTGTCAGAGTGGAATTTGCGCAGTTGAACTTCAATTCTTGCCATTAATTCATCTAAATCAAATGGTTTAGTAAGATAATCATCTGCCCCTTTTTGTAGTAGTTCTACTACCTTAGACTTTTGTTGAACAGCAGTTAAGATGATCACAGGAATCTGACTAGTTTGGCGGATAAGAGAAAGTACACTTTCTCCACTTAAAGTAGGCAGCATTAAATCCAAGATGATTAAATCAGGACTTTGGGATTTTAGAGCTGAAACACCACTAGCACCGTCTTTTTCATAGTGAACATCATATTTAGGTGTCAATGTTTCTTCAAGTAGATTATCTAAATCCTGGTTATCTTCAATGATCAGAATACTTAGTTTCTCTGTTGTCATAATAATTCTCCATTGTTGTTTAATAAGCTAATTTTACAGACAGAAATATCATCATGCAATATTTACTAAATCCCATACAAATTAGCTAAATAAACATGGGCTTGCTCTTTTGATAGGTCATGATGCTTAATAAAAATCCAGTCTAGAACAATCGTTATTGTTGCAAAGCAGTGGTTGAGTAAAAGTTCTTTTGGCATATCTGTTTCATCAGTAAAGATATGTTCAAACATTTTTCCTCCGCCACTAACAATATAATTATTGAGGCTTGCGGAAAGGAAGTTACTGGGATTGTTACGTAGGATTTTTTCAAAAGTATCCATATTATCTTTGATAAGATCATATTCACGGTCAAAATAAACGGTAATGGCTGTTTGATTATTGATTGAATCAGTATTTGGTACATTAATTTGGTCTAAAAGAACTGACCAGCAGTAATCTAATAAATCGAATTTATCCTCAAAGTAGTTGTAAAAAGTTGATCGGGGATAATCAGCGATTTCGCGAATTTGGTTCACAGTAACCTTTTCAAAAGATTGTTTTTGGACCAAGTTAAATAGGGCTGCTGAAAAAGCCAATAGGGTTCGTTTCTTATTTCTGGATTGTGATTTTTTAGTTTCTATTCTCATTTTTACTTGGACATTTCTATAGATTTGTTCAACCTTGCACTACATCAATATTTTGATGATAGGCATGAATACAAAAACATTGTAATCTAATTCTTGGACAGATGTCTAACTTTTATTTCAAGGAGTCTAGTAATTATGAATATTTTAATTTCAGGTGGAACATCAGGTGTTGGTAAGGCGGTCGCAAAGAGTTTTGCATTTGGAGATAACAACATCACATTACTCGGTCGAAATGAAGATCGAGCACAAAAAGCGGTTAATGATCTAAAAGACTTAACTGGTAATCAGAATATCGATTATCCCTTAGGTGATTTAGCTGTTGAATCTGAAAATAAAAAAGTAGCTGAAGAGTATGTTCAAGATCATGATGTGCTAGATGTTTTAGTTAATAGTGCTGGTGTAATACCTAAGACGGCGCAAGATAACATTACTAAGAATATTCAAAGTCATTACTGGCTCACGCATAACCTAGTTAGCTTATTGAAAAAGTCTGAGAATCCAAACGTATTTTTGATTACTGGCGCTCCACAAATTGTTAAATACGGACCAATCAATGAATGGCAGTTTAATGCGTTATTTAAAGGTGTCTGGTTGTTAACCCATAAAACATTATTGGTAACTTTAATGGCGAACGAGTTGGCTGCTGATAATATTAAAGTCAATGCAGTCTTTCCGGGTGAAGTTAAATCTGAACTAATGAAATGGACTCAAAAAGTCACGAATGAAGATGTTGTCGCTATTAAAAATATTATGGATAGTAAAACATCTGTCACCGGCCAGTTCTTTGATAATTATGGTCAATTGATTCCGTTAAATGAAAGAAAATATAGTGTGAAAAAAGCGAGAAAAGCTTTAAATAAGTATTTATAATCAAAAAGCGTCCCAACTGAGATTTTAGTTGAGACGCTTTTTATTCATATACTAAGTGATTAGCCCTTGTGATGATTATTCAAATGCACCGTCAATTCACTATCATTCAATTGAAGTGAGTACTGCAACCTCTGGTTACCACGAATAGTAGTTTCAAAGTCAGTGGCATAAATTACTAATCCTAGTTGATGTCCCTTAACTAGGTGATAGAAGGTAGGTTGTAATTTAACTGATACATCGTAGAATTCATTAGGTTTTACTTCATCGACTTTGTAGTTGTTAGTACGATTTTGTAAATTAATGTGCCCTTTGGAAATCATCTTCCAAGGGGTGCTTTGTTTTTGAAGTGTAAATTCACGAAGATCGTCAGTTCGCCAGTCGTAGCTACCACTGAGTGATTTAGCATTCAAAATAGTAGGTGTAGTTGTTAAACGTTTTGCACTACCATAGTCCACTAGTTGGAAACTCAACATACCAAATGGCTGGTTAGCTGCAACGCTCACCTTAACTTCTGGAACGCCATCAATGAACCAGTCTTCATCCAACTGAACTGATTTGAAAATCAAACGGTTGTTACGCATATTGTTCTTACCGTTTGTGGCGTGTTCAGTGTTAAATAGATCTGTGTGCCATTGGCTGAGATTTGATTTGTAATTATCAAAGATATCATCGTCTAAGTAGTCTTTAAATGAAGCAGCGGCTGGTTTTGTTTCTAAATTGCTTTCAATTAAGAACTTAGGTTGCAAGGTGAACGTTTTATCAGTATCAGAAGTATCTTGCCAGTCAGGGTAGGTATTCCAAGTTTCAGCTTCGACATTATCTTGAATAATAACGTTTGGTAGAACTTTATCAGCGTCATTTTGGACATCCAATAGTTTGTAAGAGAACCAAAGATTAAGCATATCTGTGAAGTCAATTGAACGGAAAGCATTGATATAGATATGTTGACCTTGATGTAAGACTACTTTTTTATTAATTGGTAAATCACGGATAGCATTCCATAGGTTACCTACGTTACGTGGCTTAACATTCCAGTCATTTAATCCATGCACCATAATCATGTCAGCCTTAATATTTTTGGCATTGTTCAAGTAATTACGGCTATCCCAGAATTTAGAATAATTTCCAGTTGTTCGATCTTGATCACGGCCAAGGCGTTCCATTACTTTATTAAAGTAATCTTTAATGCCTAAATAATCGCCAGCATCTTGCATTCTACTGAATACTTCCATAGCTAGGACATCCATATCTTCACCTTGGAAAGTATCTGGAGCAGCAACTAGTCCGCCATCGCGATAGTAATCATACCAACTTGAAATGGCAGCTTCTGAAACAATCGTTTCTAGTCCTTTAACACCTGTAGTAGCTGCGGCAGTTGCTAAAGTCCCTAGGTATGAACGACCCGTCATAGCAATTTTCTTATTGGACCACCATGCATCGATGGCGATGTTATCAGTTTTATTTGTAAAAGCAGTGCGATTACCAGCCAACCATTCAATGATGGCGACGGTTGAAACAGTTTCTTCAACTGAACCTGTATCACGAATACCTTCAGAATCGCGTGTTCCAATTCCTGCAGAATAGACAATCGCAAATCCACGAGCTAAGAAGTAATTATTCAATGTATATGATTGTTCTTTGGCAAATGATTGTTCAGCTTCCTTTACATAATTTTTAACAGGTCGTTCTGCTGGAAGAACTGGTGCAAAAGGTTCTGCAGTTACAGCTTCTTTAGTTAAATTATTAGGTTCCTTTTCTACCAAAGGTACATCAGCATTGTGAGTAGCTTTTTCTCCCATTTCATCGTTAATTCCTTGATTGTAAGGACTTGATGTATAAAGAACAGGAGCATTATATCCATCTTTAGTTTGGGCAGGACGTAAGATTTCGGCCTTGATTAAATCACGTTTACCGTCTTCATCTGTATCAAGAGGAGCTTCAACGTACACAACTTCACGAATAGTTTGATGGGGATCGAAAACGGGTTGTGTCTTACCATTAAAAATTAACGGCTTTGTTGTATCTTTATAAAATGGAACGAAGTATCCCTGTTGAGCTAATTGATCTAAGTATGTTTCACCATTCTTTGTATGAGTAGTTAGTAGTACATACCAAGCGTGGGCAACGTCCTCGCCAGTTTCGAGTTCTGATTGTACAACAACTGGTAACTTCATTTTCTTGAATGATTGAACCGGTTTTTCTGGGTCAAAATCAATATCTACTTGGAATTGAAGTAGTTGTAACGCAATTAAATAAAACACTGAGTCAGTGATAGGTTCATCATTTTCTAAAAAGTCAGCGACAGTACTATTAGGTGTAGCAAGTAAGTTACCCATTTTTTGATTGAAGATAGTATCACTGTGAGCTTCTAAAGTTGCCATACGCAAGAAGTCTTTAAATTGTTTTTTAGCATTTTCTACAGGGTTACTACTGATAAAACGAATGTCTGTTAGTTCTTTTAACTCGGTTTTTAAATCAGTTTTAATGCGACCAAATTGGTTGATTTTCATAATGTTACTCCTCAAATATATTTAGCTAGTATTATACCGCTAATTTAGGTTTAAAAAAAACCAAACTAGGCGCGGTAGTTTGGTTGGTAACGCTTTTTTATTTTGTAGCTAATTTACTATGGTGAATCCCATACGTAAAGTAAATGACTAGTCCAATTAAGAACCAGATTCCTGATCCAATCCAAGTTTCCAAGGAAAGTGTGGACATTAGATATAAGCAGGATAATCCGGCAATGATTGGAACAACAGGATATCCTGGAACTTTGAATCCATGATTAACGATGTCGGTGCGTTTACGTAATGGAATAATACCAAATGAGACAACCGCAAAAGCAACTAATGTACCAATGTTAACTAGATTAGTTAATTGATCCAATGGAACGAGCCCGCCAAGTATGGCAATTACGATTGTTACAGCAATCATCGCATTTTTAGGGGATGAATTAGTTTTAGTCAATTTTCCCAGTTGTTTAGGAAGTAATCCGTCACGACCAGTGGCATAGACTAAGCGTGAACTACTGTAAATCATCGTGATCATCATGGTAGTCATACCAGCGATTGCTCCTAGTGAAAGTAATCCAGCAACCCAATTTTGATGAACGGCGTACAGTGCAAATGCCACTGGATCAGCTACGTTTAGTTGCGTGTAAGGAACCATTCCAGTTAAAACTACTGAAACAGCAACGTAGAAAATAGTTGCGACAATCAAAGTACCAATGATTCCAATCGGCATATTTTTATCGGGATCCTTAACTTCAGCCGCTGAAGAAGATACAGCATCGAATCCTAAATAAGCAAAGAAAACAGTTGAAGCACCAGCAAATGTTCCATGCAGTCCAAATGGCATAAATGGTTGCCAGTTAGCTGGTTTAACATAGAACATTCCAACTAGAATAAAGATAATAATGATCGCAATTTTAACGATTACCATAATATTATTAATCCGAATTGATGATTCTAAACCACGAGCAAGGAAAAAGGCAATTAAGCAAACGATAATAATCGCCACTAAATTAATATATGTACCGTGCGATGGATTAAATGGACCGGAAATTGCTTGAGGAATTGTAATCCCAAACCCTTTCATAAAAGAACTGAAGTATGCAGACCATCCGGTTGAAACCGCTGCGACTGCTAAGACATACTCCAAAATTAAAGCCCAACCTAATAACCAACCTGGTAATTCCCCAAAGACGATGTTCCCATAAGAATAGGCACTTCCGGCGATGGGCAGTGAAGATGCAAACTCAGCGTAGCACATACCAGCCAAGGCACAGACGAAAGCGGCAATGATAAACGATAGGATAATGGAGGGACCAGCTTTTAATGCAGCGACCGTTCCCGGAAGAATAAAGATTCCTGTTCCAATCACGGCTCCAATTCCTAATGCCAACAAATCAACCGCTGTTAAAGTCTTAATAAAATGTTGATCTTGTTTGAAATAATGATTCAGAGGTTCTTTACGAAAAATAGTGTCTTTTAGACTCATTGATGTTTGCTCCGCTTTCTAATTTAATTTTAAGAATAGCCTAATTGTTTTCCGAAAGTCAATAACTACCAAGATAAATTGTGGCTTAGGTTTTGAAACTGATATAATTAAACTTAAACAAATTGGGAGTGGGGATTAGATTGGAACTAAAGGTATATGGTGGAGCAGTTGTATATCAGTTAAGGGATGGAAAACCTTTTTTTCTTTTGGTACAAAACGCAAAGAGCCAAGCATGGGAATTTCTAAAGGATAATAAAGATGCAAATGAGACTTTAGTTGAAGCTGCTAATCAGGCAATTTTAAAAGGCATTCATTCACAACTAGATTTAGATAGTTACTTTAATCATGTGATTGAATATCAGCATGACGACGATACGAAACAGGTAACTTTTTATCTAGCTGAAGCGCAAGCAGGGGCTAAGTATCAACTATCAAATGCTAAATACAGTGCTTTGGCATGGTTCGACGAAGTATCCACCAAAGAACATTTAACATTTTTGAATCTTAAAGAAGTTTTGCATGATGCGGTTAATCATATTGGTAGTAATAAATAAAAAGAGCCTCCAACTTAATGGACACTCTTTTACCGCACTTTATTCTATTAATGGTATCTATGCTAATTTTGACATTTGAGAGTTTTCAAGTGTTTCTAAATTATGCACCGCATCTTCGATTGTAATACCTGTTGCTTCGAATTCAGGGCGGGTTTTGTCATTTGCGATAAAGACCTGCTTCTCTGTGTCTAGGGCAATACTGTACCAAGCAGTACTAAACTTCTTAAATTGCATAATGATAAACCTCCTTTATAAATGATTGTCGCTTTATGAAAACTTAAAATAGCGCTTTCATAAATGTCGATACTCTAATTTACAACATTAAAATTTAAAATGCAACTAAATTCAACTAAATTCAACTAGGGGATTCCAATGACAAATAGATTAATTGTAATTACAGGCGCTACAGGAACCGGTAAAACAACGGTTAGCGACTATTTAAAAGAAAAATATAAGATTGTGCCAGTTATTACACATACCACCAGACCACCACGCTTTAACGAAGAAAATGGTGTGGACTACTATTTTGAAAATGATCAATCTTTTGAGGATAACCATTATTTAGAACGTGTGAAGTATTCTAACTATCAATACGGTTCTTCATATGAAGGATTACGCAAAGCCTGGAAAGTTAATCCAATTGCGAGCATTGTTTTAGATACTCAAGGTGCTATTACATATGCTGAAAAATTGACTAATGAGGTTGAAATCTGGTTTTTAAAGGTAAGCGACGAACGAGTACTTCGTGAACGATTAATTCATCGTGGTGACAAGATTGAATCGATTGACCGCCGGATGCAAAGTTCTGAATATCGTCGTGATCTTGTTCTACCAGAACAATTGCAACAAACAGCTCAAGTAATTCCCAGTGAGAGTTGGTCTCAAACTAAAAAGCAGGTGGATTTATTAGTTGGAAAGCTACAAGAACAATTAGTTTAAATGGTTACTTAAATGTGCTATTCTGCTAAAGAGTAATAATTACGATTTAGGATAGGTGGATAATAATGACAACTAATTTAAAAAACGCCTTAGAGGTCTTACAAAGCAACAACTATAAGTTAACCAAACAACGCCACAGTCTATTACAAATTTTGGCTGAACACGAAGATAAGTATATTGAAATTACTAAGCTCGATCAGCTAATGCGCAAACAGTATCCCAAGATGAGTCACAATACGATTTATCGAAATGTGAAAGAATTCCAAGATATTGGTTTAGTAGAAGAACAGAAGATTGCTGATAAAACAGAAATCAAATTCCAATGTGATAACAAGCATCAACATCATCATCACTTTGTTTGTAACAATTGCGGCAAAGTTCAAGAATTTGAAATGTGTCCGCTCGACTTTTTCTCAGATCAATTACCCGGTAATCAAATTACCGGACACCGATTTGAGCTATATGGAATTTGTGCAGATTGTGTAGCAAAAGGTGTGACAGCTTAAAGCAATAAATCAGTAACTTTTTAGTAAAGGTTGTCTATATATGGTTTATTTTTAACTCGGCTTTGGTATGCTATAAGTATCAATCATTTTAAGGGGGAATCGTGATGGCTTATCGTACGCCACCATTTTTAACACCGATTGCAATTTTGACAATGATCATTGCTCTTGGTGCAACAAACGTTATTGTTAATACAGCCACCAATTCTCAAGAAGGTGCACCAGTTCAAAAGAGTGCTGTTAGCAGTTCACAGTCGAGTTCTGAATCGAACTCTTCTTCAGCCAGTTCAGATAGTAGTAAGGAAAGTTCAAGTTCGGCTAGTGAAAGCTCATCTTCTGAGAAGAATGATCAGAATACCAACGCTGAAAGCAAGAATGAACAAGCTAGTTCAAGTTCTAACGCAACAAATAAAGAGCAAAACGGTACCAATAATCAAGACAAGTCTAATGACGGAAATAATGTCCAAAACAATGAGGGTAAGGCTTCAAAAGCATCACAACCAAAACAAGCAACGCAACCAGATACAACTGAAAAGAGTAACTAATAGGAGGGAGCTTCAGTAATGTTTGCATTTTTAACCATGGTTAGTCATTACATGGGTATGATTAACGTTAAAAGTCGATTGAAAAATCAAATCTATACTGCAGTGGCCTTTGTTGGTAACTGGTATCTGTTGTATATTGCGTTTCGTTTTCTACAAAATGGTCGCTACCTACGTGGATTAGGTCTATTGGCTATTTTTATTGTTTTCCTATATTTCACCGTTATGAATATTTACTACTTCTTCACATCAAAACAAGCTCCATTTGATGTTTCACCTAAGATTGAAAAGTTGATTGGTAAACCAGAAGAAGTGGCTGAACAAGAAGAACTAAAGCGTCGTTTATCTCGAGTAGAACGCCAAAGCCAGACAAATACCGGTTCTAATGGTGTTTTCAATGATGAAGTTCTATTACCGGCCAGAATTAGTTCCACACCAGCTCAGTTACGTAACATCAATCAAATCGCTGATAAAATGCAGCAAGAAGGATTGTTACTTTCAGATTATGGTGGGCAGACTGATGATCAATTAATGGCTCAGATGGATGATGAATCGACTGAGTTCTATGCCATTGGTGAGGGAGTTAACTTTCCATACTTTATTTTGAAAATGGAAAGTGGTCACCCACTTATCTATGCTGGAATGAACCAGATGGATAGCTTACCAATTGGTGAAGTCACTCGGGTTGGCCTTTCAGACTATAAGAGTGCCAAGCGCGAGTATCATCTGTACTTAGCTGATGCAGCCTTAATCGGTGGCGAACGAAAAGTAAAAGGTCGCTCAGGTCTTTTTACAGAAAATTCAGCTTATAAAGGAAAAATTCAAATGGCGTACAAACGTCGTCAAACCTCACTTCCTGAGGATTTGAAATAATTAAAATGAGGAATCTGTTAGAGTGTGTGCTTTGACAGATTTTTTTTTGTCCACTATTATTATTTAATAAGATTAATTATGTAAACATGCAATCAACTATGGTATGACGTGGTTTAGGGACACTTTAGTCCTGTTCTGGAAATTATTATTTGCTTATAGTTTCAAGTTGAAATAGTTTATTTTGACGGATTGAATCCTCTAGTTGCTTTACATCGTGTTGTAGAATAGTAGTTAAGTGAGTTACATATAAACTTGAATAAGAGTGGAGGAATAGAAATGTCAATGATTGAATTTCAAGATGTTGAAAAGTATTACGGTGACTTTCATGCTCTAAAAGATATTAATTTAAAAATCGAAGCTGGTGAAACGGTTGTTTTAATCGGCCCATCTGGTTCAGGTAAAAGTACATTGATTCGTACTGTAAATGGTTTGGAACGAATTAATAGTGGAAAGTTAATCGTTAACGGTCGTGATATCGCTGATAAGAAGACCGATATGAACAAGACTCGTAAGAACGTTGGGATGGTTTTCCAACATTTCAATTTGTACAATAACAAGACGGTTTTGGAAAATATCATGTTAGCACCTCGTCTAGTTTTGGGACGCGATGAAGCCGAAAATAAGAAACTTGCAATGGAATTGCTTGAAAAAGTCGGTTTAGCAGATAAGGCTGAAAGTATGCCAGCAATGTTATCCGGTGGTCAGGCACAACGTATTGCCATCGCTCGAAGCCTTGCAATGCAGCCTAAGTGTATTTTATTTGATGAACCAACATCAGCTTTGGATCCTGAAATGATTGATGATGTTTTGAACGTTATGAAGGATATTGCTCGTGACTCAAGTATGACAATGCTTGTGGTTACTCATGAAATGGGCTTTGCTCGTGAAGTGGGTGATCGAGTAATTTTCATGGCCGATGGACAGATTCTAGAAGATGATACAAAAGAAAAATTCTTTGATGGTGAACCAACTAACGAACGTGCTCGCCAATTCTTAAGCAAGATTATTAAACATTAGAAAATAGGAGGTAGGTTAGTATGAAAAAATTATTCAGAAACTTAACCGTCCTTTTTACAATGTTAGGGTTGGGCTTGATTCTAACTAGTTGTGGAACTCGTGATACGTCTAATGCTAGTGTTTGGCAGAATGCTGAAAAGACTAAGTCAATCACATGGGGTGTTAAAGCTGATACAAAACTATTTGGTTTGATGGATGTTAAAGATTCTAAGATCAAAGGTTTTGATGCTGATATTGCCCGTGCATTAACCAGACAGATGTTAGGCAAAGATGCTAAAGCTAACTTCGTTCAAGTATCTAGCCAAACACGTATCCCATTATTAAAGAACGGAAATATTGATGCGATTATTGCAACAATGACCATTACTCCTGATCGAGCTAAGATTGTTGATTTCTCTGATTCATATTTCGATGCTGGTCAGTCATTGTTGGTTAAAAAAGGTAGTCCAATCAAAAATGTGCGTGATTTAAACAAACCAGGTACAAAAGTGATTGGGGTTGTCGGTGCTAACTCTGTGGAAAACATTAAGAAGTTTGCTCCGAAGGCTAAAGTTTTGGAACTTCAAGATTATGCTCAAGCATTAACGGCTTTGAAATCAAATCAGGGAGCAGCCTTAACAACTGATAATGGTATTTTATTCGGTATGGCTGTTGAAAACCCAGGTTATCAAGTTGTCGGAGGAACCTTCACCAAGGAACCTTACGGAATTGCGATTAACAAGGGTCAAACAGATATGAAGTCTCATGTTAATAAAGCTTTGAAAGAAATTGTTAAGAGTGGGGAATATAACCAAATTATTAAAAAATGGTTCGGAAATGTTTCTGGATTCAATTATAAGGAGGTCGAAAGATGATTAATATTATAAGCAATCATTGGCAAACACTCCTTTACGGATTGGGACAAACCTTATTATGTAGTATTTTAGCTTTGTTCTTCAGTTTGGTGATTGGATCACTTTTTGCCATTATGGAAGTTCTACCAAATAAAATTGCCCACACAATTGGTCGGGCATACGTGGAATTATTCAGAAATATTCCACTACTTGTTGTTACGATGTTTTTCTACATTGTTATTCCAAAGTTCTTCTTCCAAATTAGCGGTTTTGCTGCCGGAACAATTGGTTTAACAATTTATACCTCAGCATTTATCGCTGAAACAGTTCGTGCAGGTATTCAATCTGTTGATACAGGGCAGATGGAAGGATCTCGTGCCAACGGGATGACTTACTGGCAAGCAATGCGTTATATTGTTTTGCCACAGGCCTTTAAGATTGTGATTCCACCATTAGGAAATCAATTTATTAACTTGGTTAAGAATTCTTCAGTTTTAGCTTTCGTTGCTGGTTTTGATTTAATGTACGAAGGTAACACAATTGCTTCAACAACTTTTGATACGATTAACTCGTATCTGGTAGTCGGAGTATTGTACTTGATTATCACTATGCCACTTAGTTATTACATGCGTTATCTTGAAAAGAAATCGAATCGAGGTGTTAACTAATGCAAACATTTATTGATGCATATTCATGGGTTAACATTGCATTCCTGTTAAAGGGACTTTGGTTAACAATCGAGGTCTCAGTAGCTTCAATTATTTTGAGTTACATCATTGGAGCGATTCTTGGATTAGTTCGTTATATTGAAGTTAAGTACTTGTCAGCAATTGTTGGATTTATCATCGATTTGATTCGTAATTTGCCATTACTGTTGATTTTCTTCTTTACGTACTTTGGACTACCAAATATGGGAGTTCGTCTAAGTATTCCAGCATCAGCTATTCTTGCTCTTACAATTTTTGAATCAGCTATGTTAGCTGAAATTATTCGTGCCGGAATTGTTTCTGTTGATAAGGGACAAATGGAAGGTGCTCGAGCAAATGGTATGACGTACTGGCAGACACTTCGTTATATTATTTTGCCTCAAGCTCAAGTTAAGATGATTCCAGCTTTAGTTAGTCAGTTCATCTCACTAATTAAGGATACGTCATTAGCAACTATCATCATGTTGCCAGAATTGATGTACCACGCTCAAATCATTTATGGACAAAATAGTAATTATATTATTCCAATGTTCTTAGCATTAGCTGCAATGTACTTTGTTGTTTGTTATGCTTTGTCATTACTATCACGTTATATTGAAAAACGAGTCAACTAAAAAAAGATTGTTACGATGATTTTCATTCATCCGTAACAATCTTTTTTAATTTATTTAGCTTTTGGAGTTTGAACATAACGTTCTAAACGATTGTAGTCTTTATCTTTTAACTCAGCAGTAATTACAGTTCCATTTTCCGTATAGGTAGTTTCTTTCACATTGGCATTACCATTTAGGAAATCAACAACCTGTCCTTCAGCGAATGGAATCAAGAAAGTTGCTTCAACGTAGTTATTGAAGACTTGTTTTTTAATTAGTGATGTTAGCAACTCTAGTGATTGAAGTTGTTTGGCTGAATAAGTGATTTCTTTACCGTCTAATGTTGGATAGGCGATTTCAGCACGATCAGCTTTATTAAAGGCATAGATCATTGGAATGTCAGTAACACCAATTTCAGATAAAGTCTTTTCAGTTGTCTCCATCATTTCACGATAGTGGGGATCTGAAATATCAATTACTTGAACTAGCAAGTCTGCTTTGGCAGCTTCTGCTAAAGTTGAACGAAAGGCTTTAACAAGTTGATGAGGCAAGTCACTTACGAAACCAACTGTATCACTTAAGATTAGTTCTTTTTGATCCGCAAAAGTTAATTTACGAACGCTAGTATCAAGTGTGGCAAACAGCATATCTTTTTCAAAGACTTGTTTTTCATCGCTTCTACCGAACATTCGAACGAGGCCATTCATGGTGGTTGATTTTCCGGTATTAGTGTAACCAACAAGGGCAACACTTGGAATATCACGTGCGTCACGTTGTTTACGTTGGACATCGGCAGCTGTGGACATTTCCTTTAATTCACGATTAATGCGAGTGATCTTGTCACGAACTGTACGACGATTTAATTCCAACTTAGTTTCACCAGTACCACGGTTAGTGTAACCACCACCTGCGGATTGCTGATCAAGACGTTGACTAGAACTGGTTCTTAAACGAGCAAGTTGATATTGTGATTTAGCTAGCTCAACTTGAAGTTTAGCTTCTTTAGAGCGAGCACGATTAGCAAAAATCTCTAAGATTAATCCGGTTCGATCGATTAAATGTAGTCCAGTTTCCTTTTCTAGATTAGTAAGTTGACTGGGAGTTACCTCTGCACTTAATACAACAGTCGAAACGTCATGAGCAGTTGCCATTTCAGCAAGTTCTTGCACTTTTCCTTTACCGAAGTAAGTTCCAGCATTGGGTTTTTCTAATTTTTGAGTTAAAGTATCAACCACTTCCATGTTATTAGCAGCAACAAGAGAAGCAAGTTCATCCATGTTATATTCTAAATCCACACCAGGTAGTTCTAGCCCAGCGATTAGTATCTGTTCAGTTTCCATATTGTTCCTCCTGTATCATGAAAGCGTTACTAGTATTATATCATGTATCTATTATGTGATAGAAAATGAGAAAAATTAGAATTGCACTATCGCGGTGCTTACGCGGTTCGAGATGTTTATGAGTCTGAAAAATAAGCACAATATGAGCAAAACATGAGATTTTTAATTGAATTTAATACTTTTCTAATATATAATCAGTACATGCTTTACAAATAAATTAAAAGAAACTATCCAAAGGAGCTGGAAATATGAAATTTAAGACAGTTGGAAAACTTGGTGCTGTTGCATTAGCTTCAACATTCATCTTGGCAGCTTGTGGTTCAAACAATTCTGCAAAAAAGAATTCAGTTAATTTCAGAGAAAGTGCTGAAATTGCAACCATGGACCAATCAAAGGTTACTGATGTTGTTGGACTAACACAACTTGGTAATACTGAAGAAGGTCTCTACCGTATCGGTAAAGATAATAAGATTGAAAATGCTCTTGCTACTGATACAAAAGTATCAGATGGTGGTAAAGAATATACATTCAACATCCGTAAGGGTGCTAAGTGGAGTAATGGTGAAACTGTTACAGCTAAAGACTTTGTATTTGGCTGGCAACGTACAGTAAATCCTAAGACTGCTTCACAATATGCTTACTTATTCTCAGGTATTAAGAATGCTGACAAGATTGCTGCAAACAAAGCTAACTACAAAACTTTGGGTGTTAAGGCCGATGGTGATAACAAGTTAGTTGTCACATTAGATCGTCCAGTACCTTACTTTAAACTTTTGATGGGATTCCCAATCTTCTTCCCTCAAAATGAAAAAGCGGTCGACAAGTATGGTAGCTCATACGGAACAACTTCTGCTAAGACAGTTTACAACGGACCATTCAAGCAAGAAGGTTGGAAGGGCTCAAACCTTAGCTGGAAGTTAGTTAAAAATCCAGATTTCTGGAATAAGAGTTCAGTAAAGACTGACACCATCAACTATCAAGTTGTTAAAGATGCTGGTACAGCTTTGAACATGTACAATAGTAAGAAGCTTGACCAAAACACTCTAACTGGTGATCAAGTTAAACAATACAAGAATGACAAGAACTTTGTTAAGTACTTGAATTCATCAACATTCTATCTTGAATTCAACGAAAAGAAAGACAAATACTTCAAGAACCAAAAGATTCGTCAAGCTCTATCATTAGCAATCAATCGTGATCAATTTACAAAGAAGGTCTTGGCTGATGGCTCAGAACCAGCAACTGGTTTAACTTCAGCAGGATTAGCTAAAGATCCAAAGACTGGTACAGATTTTGCTAAGGAAGTTAATGTTCCTGAAGCATCTAAGTATGATTTAGCTCAAGCTAAGAAGTTAATGGCTGAAGGTCTTAAAGAAGAAGGCATGAAGAGTCTTAATTTCCAACTTATGAGTGATGATACAACTGGTGCAAAACAAAGTACCGAATATATCCAATCAGCTTGGGAAAAGATTCCAAATGTGAAGGTTTCACTAAGCAACATTCCATTTAAGAATCGTTTAGCAAACTCACAAAACGGTAAGTTCGATGCTGTTATCACTGCTTGGGGTGCTGACTTCTCTGATCCAATCTCATTCTTACAATTATTCACTACAGGAAACTCATTAAATAATGGTAAGTGGAAGAGTGCTGAATTCGATCAATTGATCAAAGACGCTGGCGATAAAGACGCTAATAATCCTGAAAAACGTTGGAACGATATGTTGAAGGCTGAAAGAATCCTTCTAAAGGAACAAGCAATTTCACCACTTTATCAACAAGCTCAATCAATGTTGCGTAACCAAAACATCAAGGGCATTGTCTACAACTCTGCTGGCTTGAACTTTGATTACTCACACATGACAGTCAAGTAAATTTCGGAAATTTAATCAAACAAATCGGGTAAGGGTGCTTTTGGCCCTTGCCCATTTGTTGCTTATTGATAAGAGAATGTGAGGAATTCAAATGGTCAAATATTTAGCGAGACGAATCTTTTACTTGATATTAACCATGTTCCTAATTGCCAGCGTTACCTTCTTCTTAATGAAGTTAATGCCCGGAACACCGTTAAATAATCAAGCAAAACTAACTGCGTCACAAATTCATACAATTTATCAACAATATGGTTTAGATAAGCCATTGTGGCAACAATATGTCACTTATATTGTTAATGCAGTTCAAGGAAACTTTGGAACATCATTCCAATTTAGTAACCAAGCAGTTTCATACTTAATCGGTTCACGAATTGGACCATCAGCTATTATTGGTGCTCAAGGAATGATTTTAGGAGTTATTCTAGGAATCTGTACCGGTTCACTTAGTGCAATTCGTAAAAATACTTGGGTTGATGGAACAGCTAACATTATTTCAATTTTAGGATTATCAATTCCTAGTTTTGTGTTTGCTATCTTGCTTCAATACTACTTTGGTTTAAAGCTTCAATTATTCCCAGTTGCTGGATGGGGCGGATTTGCAAGTACAATCCTTCCAACGATTGCTTTAGCAGCATCACCATTTGCAACGACTTCACGGTTTGTACGAACTGAAATGGTTGATGTTATGGGTAGTGATTATATTGAACTTGCTCGTGCAAAAGGTCTAAGCCGTTTTGGAATTGTATTCCATCACGCACTTAGAAATAGTTTAATTCCACTTGTAACAGTTATTGGACCTTTAGCAGTTGGTATTATGACTGGTTCGATGGTTGTTGAAAATATTTTCTCAATTCCTGGCATTGGTGAACAATTCGTTAAATCAATTTTGGTTAATGATTACCCAACAATCATGGGTGTCACATTACTTTACTCAGGACTTCTATGTTTAGTACTTCTAATTACGGATATTGTGTACGGAATTATCGATCCACGAATCCGACTTTCAGGGAAAGGGGAATAACAGATAATGGATGAAAAAATTAAATTACCTGAAGATGCTTTCCAACCAGTTGGTAAAGATGACAAGTTAGATGATGAAAAGATTGCTGCCCCTTCTCGTACATTCTTGCAAGATGCCTGGCATCGTTTGAAAGAAAATAAGGCCGCATTCATCAGTATGTGGATTTTAATTATCATTGCTTTATTCGCATTTACATCTCCAATTACAGCTCCTAACCCAAACAGTGCTAATCCAGATTACGCTAATTTACCACCTAAGATTCCCGGTGTTAACATTAACGGATTCAATGGTACTAGTATTCAAGGTGGTCAACGAGTTGATCAATATAAAGCAAACAATGTTCCTGAAAGTAAACACTTCATTTTAGGTACTGATTACTTAGGCCGAAGCTTAGGTCAACGTATCTTACATGGAACAATGATTTCATTATTAATTGGTTTATTTGCTACTTTAATTGACCTTTTAATTGGGGTCGGTTATGGTATTATCTCCGCCTGGAAGGGTGGCGTGGTCGATCTAGTCATGCAACGTATCATCGAAATTATGCAGTCAATTCCTAACATCGTTATCATGGTGCTTTTACTACTTGTTATTAAGGGTGGAATTTTGCCAATTATCTTAGCTATTGCGATTAACGAATGGACTACGATGGCACGACTAACTCGTGCGCAAACACTTCAATTGAAGAGCCAAGAATATGTGTTGGCAGCGCAAACCTTGGGTGAGTCATCTGGCAAGATTGCGATGAAACATTTGCTACCAAACTTATCGAGTGTCATTATTATTCAGACTATGTTTACAATTCCTGCTGCGATCTTCTTCGAAGCATTCTTAAGTTATATCGGAATTGGTATTCAAGCTCCGATTGCTTCACTTGGTACTTTAATCAATGATGGACAAAGAAACTTCCAATTCTTACCATTCCAAATGTGGTATCCAGCGATTGTTCTTGCTATCATCATGATTGCATTTAATATTTTAGCTGATGGACTACGAGATGCATTTGATCCTCGTACGTCACGGCATTAGGGAGGAAATTGGTAATGGATGCAGAAAAAAATATTCTTGAAGTCCAAGATTTAACCATCAATTTCCATACCTATGCTGGTACGGTTCAAGCTATTCGTAATGTTAATTTTCATCTTAAAAAAGGTGAAACATTAGCTATTGTTGGTGAATCAGGTTCAGGAAAAACAGTTACAACAAAAACTATCATGGGACTTTTAGCAAACAATGCTGAAGTAGCTAAGGGAACTGTTAAGTTTCATGGTAAAGACATCTTGGAGATGTCTGAAAAAGAATTACAAGCCATTCGTGGACGCGATATTGCTGAAATTTTCCAAGATCCAATGACTTCATTGGATCCAACGATGCGTATCGGTCGCCAAATTGCTGAACCTTTAATGGTTCATAAGGGCTTTAGTAAATCAAAAGCTGAAAAGCAAGCTCTTGAAATGCTTAAATTAGTTGGTATTACGAATGCTGAGGAACGTGTAAATGATTATCCTCATCAATTCTCTGGTGGTATGCGTCAGCGTATCGTTATTGCGATTGCTTTGGTTTGTTACCCAGAAATTTTGATTGCTGATGAACCAACTACAGCTTTGGATGTTACTATCCAAGCTCAAATCCTCGATTTAATGAAAGAATTACAAGAAAAAATCTCAACTTCAATCATCTTTATTACCCATGATTTAGGGGTTGTTGCAAGTATGGCTGACCGTGTTGCGGTTATGTATGCTGGTAAAATTGTGGAATACGGAACAGTTGATGAAATTTTCTATAATCCACAACATCCATATACATGGGGATTATTAAATTCAATGCCTACGCTTGATACTGCCAAAGGTCAATTGGAACCAATTCCAGGTACTCCACCTGATTTATTGGAACCACCAGTTGGTGATGCCTTTGCAGCACGTAATCCTTATGCGATGAAGATTGATGAAGAACAAGAACCACCATTCTTTAAGGTCTCTGATACACATTACGCTGCAACATGGTTGCTTCATCCAGATGCACCTGCAGTTGAACCACCAGCAGAAGTGGTTCGTCGTCAAAAAATCTACCAAGAACGCTTATCAGCTGGTACAATCAACCAAGGTCATATTCACTCTAAAGGTAATACGGCTTTCGCTGGTGCTGACGATGACGACGCGATTGGCGAATAGGAGGAAACGATAGATGGATGAAAGTAAAAAAATCCTTGAAGTAAAACATTTAAAACAATACTTTAATGTTGGTAAAAAGGATGAAGTTCATGCGGTTGATGATGTTTCCTTCGATATTTATGAAGGCGAAACATTTGGATTAGTTGGTGAATCTGGTTCTGGTAAGACAACTACTGGACGTGGAATTATTCGCTTACTAGATCCTACTGATGGACAAGTAATGTTTGAAGGACGCGATGTTGCTTCAATTAAAAGTAAAAAAGATTTGATGAGTTTCCGTCGTGAAATGCAAATGATCTTCCAAGATCCTTATGCTTCATTAAACCCTCGTATGAAGGTTAAAGATATTGTTGCTGAAGGAATTGATATTCATCATTTAGCAAAGAACGATGCTGATCGTACTAAACAAGTTGAAGATTTACTTGAAACTGTTGGTTTGAATAAGGACCATTCTAGTCGTTATCCAAACGAATTTTCAGGTGGACAACGTCAACGTATCGGTATTGCCCGTGCGTTAGCAGTTCAACCTAAATTCATCATTGCTGACGAACCTATCTCAGCTTTGGATGTTTCCATTCAAGCTCAAGTTGTTAACTTGATGAAAGAGCTGCAACATGAACGTGGATTAACTTATCTTTTTATTGCCCATGATTTATCAATGGTCAAATATATCAGCGATCGAATCGGTGTTATGCATTATGGTAAGTTATTAGAAATCGGACCAGCTGAAGAAGTTTATAACCATCCTTTGCACAAATATACTGCAAGTTTGGTTTCAGCTGTTCCAGAACCAGATCCAGAGTTCGAACGTAATCGTGTTCAAGTACCTTACGATGCAACAGCTGAGTTCGATGGTAAACCAAGAACGATGGTAGAAATTGCACCAGGACATTTTGTTCGTGCGACAGAAAGTGAAATTGCTGAATATCGTAACCGTGCAAAAGATGAAGGTTTAGATCTCGTTTAAGTATGTAAATTAAAAGAGTTCCCATGATTGATGGGAACTCTTTTTTTGCGGATCAAATATTAAATTGTTTCAAGATTTCCAAAGTATTCAATCTTGCCACCGTCTGCCGTTAAATGAAGCTTCGTTACGCTACCATTCTTGGGACTGTGGGAAATATCAATTTCAGGATTGAATAGGGAAGTTAAGACTCTAATTAAAGTACCATGACTGACTACTAAGACGTTATCACCATCATGGGCTTGTTCAAATACGTAATCCAATCCTTGTTGCAAACGGGTATGGATTTCTTCGAAGCTTTCAGCATCATGAAATGGATCGACTTCTTTCCAAACGTTAATAGCTTCTTTAATACCATGTTTTGCGGTAATAGCATTTAAGGTTGGTTCGGTCGTTGAATGTCGTTGATAAAGCTTAAATTCAGTTTCAACTGAATTAGCTCCTTCAAAGTAGCCGAAGTATTGTTCTCGGAAAGCAGCAATGTCTTCAATGTTAGTGACGGGATGCTGATTTTCCTTATTAATAATATTGGCAGTTTTGATTGCTCGAATAGTATCTGAGCAGTAAACATTATTAAATCGAACGTTTGAGAGCCGTTTTCCAGCCTCCTTAGCATCTTTGAAGCCTTTCTCAGTTAATGGAGAGTCGGACCAACCTTGAAGGTGACGATAGCGATTAAAGAGGGTTTGACCATGTCGAACAAAGTAAAGATTAATTGATTTCATATTATTTCCAATCTATTTAAGCAGTTTGTCGATCTTTTTTAGATAGATTCCAGAAGAATAACCAGTAAACCGCAATAGCTAGGGCGGTATTGATTAACCATGCTGCTAATGCAATCCAAATTTGATTGTTTAAGTGGTTAGAAACGATTGTGAAAGCACCACCGATAAAGATGATGATACCTGCAGGAAGAGACCATAGAGACCATTTTTGAAGCTTCTTACGTTCTACCCATGCTTGGTAAGGCAATACAGCTGAAAGAGCAATAAAGATAATTGGCACAACAATATTTAAGAGCAATTCCTTATTGTAGAGCACCGTTCCCGGAGTAGCATCGGTTGGACGAATACCCAAAAGTGAGAAGGCAATCGTGACTACAAAACACCATGTTCCAACTAACCAAGCTAACCAGTCTTGTTTAATGAAGACGTAAGTAGAAGGGTACTTTTTGCTGTTTTGTCTAATTCGCATAAAGGCAAAGAACACAAAACTAGTAACAAATGGCGACACAATTCCGTTGATATTTAAGAGCCAGTTAAACATATCATTGATACTTGGTAACCAATTACTTAGGAATAACACAAGTGAAACAATCGCTGTTGTTAACCAGTAACCATTAATTGGAAGACCTTCATCAGTTAATTTACCAAGTGATTTTGGTAGGTACTTAAGTGCAACATCGGATAAGAAAATCCGAGTTGATGCATCTAAGATAACGGCCAATTGAGCAAACATGTAAACAGCTTGAGTAGCCGCAAAGATGTACATCAGCACATTACCAATTCCAAATTCATTTCCTAAAGCTTGGAAGGCGTAGTATGAACCATTCATCTTAAGATCATATGGTAAGTGATGGGCATCAAAGAATACAGCAAGGGCAAATGAACCAAAGACGGTTAGGAATGCCGTCATGATTAAAAGCATCATCATAGCCTTTGGAAAATCACGATTTCCGTGTTTCATTTCCTTTACGTAAGGGCCAGCTAATTCAGCACCATTAATGGCGAAGATTAGAAGTCCGAAGGTTGAAAGAAAATGACCATCAATTTTAGGAATGAAAGCTCCTAGATTAAATGGTTGTGTTTCAATGTGATGACCATGAATTAGGGCGGCAACTGTCATAACAACGAATAAAATCGTCATGATGAACATTGCACCACCACCGATGGTACTAAGAATTTCAAGCGAGCGGTTTTTGAAAAAGTGCTGGAACCAAATAAATAGTAAGAAAACAACCGCTGTGAAGAGGGCAAAGACGAACGTCGACATGTATTTGTGAAGATCACCGTTACCTTTGACTAACCAGCTAATTGAAACAACTACTGAGTTAGCAACATCGACAACGTATGGTAATCCGGCAATCCAATAGAAGAAAGCAACGATATAGCCAGCCAGGTCACCGTTAGTAGAACGAACCCATGAGGCTAATCCACCACCATCTTCATTGAAAGTGCCACCTAATTGTCCAACCATCATTTCATATGGCCAAACAAACATTAAAATCATAATAATCCAGGTTGTAACAATCGCTAAACCTTGATTATGAAAGTTATAAATTAAATCATCGAAACCAATTACGGTAACGAAGTCCATTAGGGCCACAACTGGCCAGCTAATGAATCGCTTTTTTGAATCTGAATCCAGTGGTGATTTTTCCATTATGCATACTCCTCGTCTTTAGTTTAATGGTGTGTCAGCATGATTGTTGTAGAAATCAAGTTGAATACCATCATCGTTCATTGTTACTTTACTAATGCTTCCGTTGGCAGGACCCCAAGTAACGTCAAGGTCAGGTTGAAATTGCTTGGCAATTGATCGAATGGTTGTACCATGGCTAACAACTAAAATGCGATCACCATCGTTAGCTTTTTCAAACACATCTGAGAATCCACGGTTTAAACGTTCCCAGAATTCAACGTTGTTTTCGGCATCGTGAAATGGATCAGCGGCCTTCATAGCATCTTTTGAATCTTCAATCTTGTGTTCTTCCAAAAAGTTATGGAATGTCTTTTCGCCAGAAATTGGCATTAAAACTTCGAACCAGGTTTGAGCAGAATCTGCCCCTTCATAGTAACCGTAAAATTCTTCACGAAATTCGGGTTTTACTTCTAATTCAGGTTCCTGTTTATTTTCAGAAATAATGGCACGAGCAGTATTGATAGCACGAGTCGTATCTGAAGCATAGACCTGATTAAATGACAAATCAGCTAAACGTTGACCAGCATTGTGGGCATCGGCTAGACCTTTATCAGTAAGTGGTGAGTCAGACCAACCTTGCATGCGGTTGTACTTATTAAAAATGGTTTGTCCGTGACGAACAAAGTAAATTTCAATCGTTTTCAAGGGTTATCATCCTTCCTAAATGTAAGTTTACAAACAGCTTCAATTTTACCATATCTAAATATCAACATATATAAGAAGAATAATTGTTTAAATCCTCAAAATAGAGTAGAATATTTACCTAAATAAATAGTGGGAGTGAAGCATTTGGCAGATCAAATATTTGAACAAGAAAAGCATCACTTGGGTACAGTAGTTGATAAAATCGGTACTGCAATCAAAAAGGCAGAGGCTGATGCAACAACTGCAAAAAATAATCAGACTGAAATTGAAAAGAACTTTTTCAAAGATGTCCGCGTTAATACTGGTACCTATTCTGGAATGATGGATACCGCTATTTCAGTGCGTCAGCAGCAACAGTTATTATCAGAGCGAGAAAACAGCTGGCGCCACGCCACTGATCGCTTAGACACATTACAGAAGCTAGAGAAACGTCCATATTTCGCTCGAATTGATTTTCATGAAGATGGTGAAAAATCTGATGAGGCTATTTACATTGGGCTGAGCTCCTTCTCTGATTCGCCAGAGCATTTCTTGATTTATGACTGGCGTGCACCCATCTCCAGTGTGTACTATGATGGCCAAATGGGGGATGTTTCTTATCAAACACCTGATGGCACGCAACACGTTAATTTAAAACTTAAACGCCAATTCACGATTGAAGATTCTGAACTAAAGACCGTCTTTGATACCGATGAAACGATTGGGGATCAAATGCTATTGAATGCATTGGGTAATCAATCCGATGTCAAAATGAAGAGTATTGTTTCAACTATTCAGCGGGAACAAAATAAGATTATTCGAAATACGGATGCAGACTTGTTATTTGTACAAGGAGCAGCTGGATCAGGTAAGACAGCTGCTATTTTGCAACGAGTGGCATTCCTTCTTTATCGTTATCGCGGTAAGTTGAATGCGGGACAAGTTATCATGTTTTCTCCTAATCAGTTATTTAATGATTATGTGGATCAAGTTTTGCCTGAATTAGGCGAACAAAACATGATTCAAATGACTTATTACCAATTTACACGTCGTCGAATTCCCAATTTAGAGATTGAAAATCTACAAGAACGATTTGAAAAGCAACGAACTGAAGAAGAACGTCGAATTCAATCATTTGAAGGAAGTTTGCAATTTTTCAATGCGGTTACTAAATATGCTGAACATCTGGGTACCAGTGGAATGCGATTTAGAAATATTACTTTCCATGGTAACCATTTTGCAGACCGTGATCGTTTGAAAGAAATTTATTATTCATTCAACTCAACCTACAATTTAGGAAACCGATTAGAAGGAACCAAGGACGAGTTGATTCGAATGCTGAATCGTAAGGTCGGCTCTGAGATTCGTTCGAAATGGGTTGAAGAAGCGGTTCAAAATCTAAGCCAAGAGGAATTACATGACCTCTTTAAAAATAATCCGCGTGAATTCAAGGATAATGATGAAGAGTTTAAGTTCTTAGCTCGTCAATTAGTGATTAAAGAACTACAGCCAGTAAAGAATGCTATTACTAGAAATCGCTTCTTCAATATCAATGCGCAATTTATTCATATGTTGCGTTCGATGCCAAAGATTGTTGATTTTGATAAGTTGAATATTTCTGAAGCTGGCTGGGATGCCCATGTTGAACAAGTGATGGCTGACATGAAAGATCATCATATTTCAGCCCAAGGTTCATCTGCCTACTTATACCTGTTTGACTTAATGACTGGAAAAAAAGGTGAACGCTCAATGCGTTATGTCTTTATTGATGAAATTCAAGATTATAATGCCTTTCAGTTAGCATACATTCGCTTCAATTATCCGCGGGCTAAATTTACATTGCTGGGTGATTTAAATCAGGCTATTTTTGCTGGCGAAACAACTCACAGTCTGTTGACAGAGTTGTCACAAATGTTTAAACCTGAAAAGACGGAAGTAGTTCAACTATCGAAGTCTTATCGTTCAACGCAACAAATTACTGATTTCACTAAGGAAATCTTATCTGAAGGTGAATCAATCGAGTCCTTTAACCGAACTGGTGAATTGCCAACAGTTCAAGTAACAGCCGACGAGAAGTCACTTCTGAAGGCTGCTCAAAGGCAATTGGCTCGAGATCGACAGGATCATGAAACGACAGCTATTATTGGTCGTGATAGTGTTGATTGTGAACGAATTGCAGATCTCTTAAAAGAAGCTGGCGAGTCAGCAACACTTATCAGATCTGAAAATCAGCGCTTAGTTGATGGAACAATCATCGTGCCATCATTCTTGGCGAAAGGTTTGGAATTTGATTCAGTTATTGTATGGGATGCATCGGATAAAAAGTATGAAGCTGATTACGATCAACAATTACTCTATACAATTTGTTCCCGTGCAATGCATCGCTTAACTGTGATTGCACAGCAACAAATTAGTCCATTGATTGCTAAAATTAACCCTGATTTATACCAATCAATTCAGTAATTACACGTTATTGATAAATACGTAATATATTATTAAAGCTAAGTAAAAATCTTAGCTTTTTTATTTTGTGGTCTGGTATGATGGTGGGGCAATACTAAGAGGAAATGAAAAGAGGACACAACCGTGATTGATAAAAGTTATACAGGAGCGGATTCGATTTTAGATAGTTTGATTAACCATGATATTCCATACGTTTTTGGAATTCCAGGTGCTAAAATCGACCTACTATTTGAACAATTAGAACATTCAAATCGGGCTAAAAAGCCACGTTTAATTATTACAAGACATGAACAAAATGCTGCATTTATGGCCGCAGCAATTGGCCGCTTAACTGGTAAACCTGGAGTAGCATTAGTGACATCTGGTCCCGGAGTTGGTAACTTGGCAACTGGACTTGTGACAGCTACCGCAGAAGGTGATCCAGTATTAGCCATTGGTGGACAGGTTCCCCGAAATGACTTATTGCGCCTGACTCATCAAAGTATGCGAAACGCTGCATTGTTTGAACCCATCACGAAGTACAGTGTGGAAGTTCAGGAGCCAGAAAATATTTCAGAAGTTGTAGCTAATGCATATCGTGCGGCGGTTTCATCTAAACAAGGTGCTAGTTTTATCAGTATTCCTCAAGATGTGGTTAATGCCGGTGTTACTTCAAGACCAATCAAGCCGATTCCAGATCCAATCTTGGGCCCTGCTAGTCCAGTCGAAGTTGAAAAACTAGCCAATGAAATTAAAAATGCTCAATTACCAGTCTTATTACTAGGAATGCGTGCATCTTCTCCAGAGGTTACCAAAGCAGTTCGAGAATTAGTTCGGACAGCTAATATTCCAGTTGTTGAAACTTTCCAAGGTGCTGGAATTATTTCACATGACCTGGAACAACATTTCTATGGTCGTGTAGGACTATTCCGTAACCAACCGGGAGATCAATTGATTAAGCATAGTGATTTAGTAATTCCAATTGGTTACGATGCGATTGAATACGAACCACGAAACTGGAATGCTGAAGCTGAAGGTCGCATCATTACAATTGATGATTCTCCAGCAGAAATTGATCATAACTTTGAACCCGAACGTGAATTAGTTGGTGATATTGCACAAACATTAAACTTCTTAACACCTTATTTGCTGGGTTATCAACCAACTAATGAGGGCCAAGACTATTTAGAAACACTGCGTACCAAACAAAACAAACAAGATTTGCCACCAGTGATTGACGATAAAAGCCAGTTGAATCATCCACTTTCAATCATCTCAGCACTCCAATATCGGGTGTCTGATGATATGACGGTTTCAGTGGATGTAGGTAGTCACTACATTTGGATGGCTCGTCATTTCAGAAGTTACGAACCACGTCACTTACTATTCAGTAACGGGATGCAAACACTTGGAGTGGCTCTTCCATGGGCAATTTCAGCAGCGCTTGTTCGTCCAAATAGTAAATCAATCTCTGTTTCTGGTGATGGAGGCTTCCTATTCTCTGCACAAGAGTTGGAGACTGCTGTTCGTGAAAAATTAAACATTATCCATATTATTTGGAATGATGGTTACTATGATATGGTTAAGTTCCAAGAAGAAATGAAGTATGGCAAGGCGGCAGGGGTTAACTTTGGTCCAGTTGACTTTGTTAAATATGCCGAAAGTTTTGGCGCAACTGGATTGCGAGTTGAAAAGCCCGCTGATCTAGGCAAAGTCTTAGATCAAGCTTTTGCAACTGAAGGACCAGTGGTGGTTGATATTCCAGTTGACTACTCTGACAACGTTAAACTTGGAGCTACAATTTTACCTGATCAACTTTAAAAGGAGTTACGATGACACAATCAATTTTATTTCAACATGGAACACTAGCAATGTTAGCGGATGGTTTATTTGATGGAACCATCACGCTGAAAGAATTGCTTAAAAAAGGTGATACAGGAATTGGAACGGCTGAAGGACTAGACGGTGAACTGATTATTTTAAATGGAATTGCATATCAAGCCAAAGCTGATGGTACCGTGGTTCAGCCGGATGAAGACACGTTAATTCCGTTTGCTAATGTTCATCAATGGGACCCAGCTTCTGAAGTTGATCTTAATCAGTGTTCAACCTCCGATATTATGGGTGTGATTGAGGCTGAGCATCTAACCAATACAATGGTTGGATTAACGGTTGCTGGTGAGTTTGATATGGTTAAGACTCGTGCGGTCAAAAAGCAGAATAAGCCATATCCAACTTTGGCTAAAACTGCTTCTGAACAGGCCGTTTTTCAGAAAAATTCTATTTCAGGGATGTTAGTAGGATACTATACTCCCGGCCTATACGAAGGTATGGGTGTGAAAGGATTGCATCTACACTTTATTAGTGAGGATCATCAATTTGGTGGACATGTTTTAGATTTTGAAGTTGTCTCAGGTGAATTAGCTTACCAGGCTTTCTCTGATTTCCAACTTCATTTACCAGTTGATAACAAAGACTTTATGACATATGAACCAACAGCGCTAGATGATGTTAAGGCCGATATCAAGCAAGCTGAATAATATGGTAAAATGTAGCTAATTTAGCAAACGAGGATATTAAATTTGGCAGAAGCGGATAGTTATTTTAAAATTGACCGGGATACCTGGAGTACTTTGGTTCGAGATATTGAATTGCCTTTAACACAAGAACAGTTGAAGGAAGTTAAAGCTTTTAATGATCAAATTTCTTTGCAAGACGTTCAGGATGTTTATATTCCGTTGATTCAGCTTTTGAAGAAGAAGTTTATCGACTATGATCGTTGGCAACGTGATAAGAATGATTTTTTGAATATCAATAAAACTAAGTCACCATTTATCATCGGAATTTCAGGTAGTGTTGCAGTAGGGAAGAGTACCACGGCACGACTATTACAGTTGTTGTTGAGTCATTTATTAGTTGGGGTGAAAACTCAATTAATTACGACGGATGGTTTCTTGTATCCAACTAAGGAACTGCAGAAGCGTGGGATTCTTGATCGAAAAGGTTTTCCTGAAAGTTACAACATGCAGGCCTTAATCGACTTTCTAGTCGCGATTAAAGATGGACAGCGCAATGTCAAAGCTCCAATGTATTCACATCAAGTTTATGATATTGTTCCAGACGAATACGAAGTTGTTGACCAACCTGATATTCTGATTGTGGAAGGTATTAATGTATTACAATTGCCATCTAATCAATCTATTTACGTGAGTGATTTCTTTGATTGGTCAATTTATGTTGACGCAACACCCGACCTGATTAAAAAATGGTTCTTGGATCGCTTCCTGGCACTGAGAAACCTAGCTAATAATGATCCAGATAACTATTACTTCAAATACGCACAAATGACTGAAGTAGACGCAATTAACTTTGCTAAGCAAATCTGGCAGACGATTAATTTTAAAAACTTAAAAGAATATATCCTACCAACCAGATGGCGAGCCGACGTGATCCTACACAAAACTAGTCATCATATAATGGATCAGGTTATGATTCGGAAATACTAAAAGTCGGAGTAGAAATAAGGCGGTTTGATTCTGAACATAGACTATTAAAGTTAGGAAATGAAAAGACCCTGAAGTAAAAACGTTAGTTTTTACCCAGGGTCTTATTTTGTTCATATCGAGCAATCAACGGTAAGATACAGCCGATTGCTACCATGATAATTGGGGTAATAATGTTTAAAGTTAATTCGTGCCAGTATGGACCGGAACCGAATGGCACATCTTGTGGGAAAACACCCATCGTTGCCGCAATAAATGTGACTGCGAAGCACCAGCCGCCAACTAGAATAGCTAAACGGTCATTTTTAATGAATACGTATGAGGCTGGAAATTGATTCTTCTTTTGTCGAACTCGGATGAAAGCAAAGAAGATCCAGCAAGTTACGAATGGTGAGACGATTCCATTTAAGTTCAGTAACCAGTTGAAGATTTCATTCATATTAGGAAGAAAAACGCCTAATAATAAAATGCCAGCACATAACGAAGAAGTCATGATATAACCGTTGATTGGAATTCCACGTCGGTTAACTTTTAATAGTTTGCTTGGCATGTACTTTGGACCAGTGTCGGATACTAAGATTCGTGTCATGGCATCTAAAAGTAAGGCCAATAGTGCAAACATATATAGCAGTTGAGCGACGATGAAGGCATAGAGCATTGTTTTACCAAGTCCCAAATGTTCACCCACGATTTGGAAAGCATAGAATGATCCGTTCATTTTTAAATCAACTGGTAGGTGATAATGATTGAAGAACACACCTAGTGATAATGATCCGAAAATGGTTAAGAATCCGGCCATTACAGTCATTAACATAATAGCTTTCGGAAAGTCTTTTTTAGGA
Source organism: Pediococcus argentinicus (assembly GCF_001437605.1). Taxonomy (GTDB): domain Bacteria; phylum Bacillota; class Bacilli; order Lactobacillales; family Lactobacillaceae; genus Pediococcus; species Pediococcus argentinicus. The sequence continues at coordinate 13,432 of NZ_JQCQ01000005.1, read as the reverse complement.
TTTTTCATCCGCGTGACGTATGGCGCAACTAGTTCGGAACCACTGGTTGCGTAAATCAGAAGTCCAATCGTTGAAAGGAAATGTAGATTAAATTTCGGTACAAACACACTTGGCGTAATTGGCGCTGAGGAAATGGCTCCACCTTGAAGTAAGTCAACGCCAGTCAAGACAACGAATAGAATTGTCATTAAGAACATTGCACCACCGCCGATAATACTCAAAACCTGAATCGAATGTTGAATGTGCGATTGAATTAAAATGAATATTACAAAAATGATAAAGGTCAGCAGGGAAAATAAAACGTTACTCATATGCTTTTCCATTGAATTATTCCCGTGGATCAGCCAGCCAATTGCTACAACAACTGAATTGGCAGTATCGACAACGTAAGGGATTGATGCAACCCAGTAGGTCCATGCGGTAAAGTAACCGAGTGTTTCGCCACTAGTTTCGCGAACCCAGGTAGTTAAGCCACCACCTTCATCATCAAAAGTAGATCCCAACTGACCGACCATTAAACCATAAGGAATAATGTATAAGGCAAATAACACGATCCACGAGGTAATTACCCCAAGACCTTGGTTTTTAAAATTATAGATAATGTCATCGAAGCCAATTACATTAACAAATGCCATTAGCGCGAGAACAGGCCAGGTAATATATTTTAAGCCGGTCTTTTTCATAAGCATTCTTCCTGTCTAAGTAGTATAACCTTTCACATTATACTGGATTTAGGCTCGGCATAAAAGAAGAGTGAGAAAAAAGGCGGTTTGATTCTGAGCATAGCATAGGAAATCGAATGATTCGTATTTGGAATCGTTTGGTTTTCGTAGCTAAGCACAGGAATCAGTCTTTTTTCTCCGATTTAGACTATTAAGATTAAAAACGAAAAAAGACTGAGAAAGTATTTTTTCTCAGTCTCAGTGTTTAGATTTCTTTTTGAAGATGCTTGTACTCGTGACCACTGACCATTTGAGTTTTAAAATCTTTAAATCCTGATCGACGATATAAACGTTCTGCATCTGGATTAGCTAGATCAACCAGTAACCCGATTTTAGTTAGTCCTCTTTGACTAGCGTAATGGGGGATTTCATTTAGTAACTTAGAGCCAATCCCTTGTCGTTGAAATTTAGGATTTACAGCAATAGAGTTCAAATACCACTCTTTTTCAACCGCTTCTGGTTCAGTGAAGACTGGTTGCTTTGGTAGTTTTGCATCAAAGTGATTACCGAATTCAGCTAGAAGGGGTTCCTCATTGGAGCCATCGTATCCAAATGCAACTCCGGCAACTTCACCGTCTTGAACAGCCACGATTGTATCAGCCAATTTAGCGTAGGTGTCGCTCTGAAAGGTTTTAACAAATAAATCCATTACTTCTGATTCAGGATTATTGAGTAAAATTGGTAATTCCATATCATCTAAAATGATTTTGATTAAATTAACGACTTGAGGCATATCGTCTTTTGTTGCTAGTCTGAGTTCCAATGTGATTCCTCCTTAGTAAAGTTGTTATAAGAAGCACTGCCAGAATTAAAGTTCCACGACCGTCTTAATTTCGGCTCCGTAAGTGGGGGACGCTTTTGTACCCAACGATCTAAAATTGCTGCTAGTCCAATGAATACAGCTGTGTGTTCATTTTCAAAACAGTTCAATTCGATATAGGCACTTCCGTTAATTAATACGCGATTGATTTCTAGAATAACTTTCATACCGCTCCGAACTTTGAAGTGACAGGTAGTTGTATTTCCGGAAATCAACCAGTTCAGTTTATTCACAAATAAAAATCCACGAATGAAACCAATTGGAGTTGAAACTGTCCCAACTTCTTGATTATCCATTAGTATTTGAAACTTAGGAGTTTTACCAACTGAAAGCTGTTTTATCTCAGCTTCAAGTTGGCCGCTTACACCATAAACGGATAGGGCGTCATGCTCAATGCCCCACTTACCAACTAGTAGGTACTTTGAGTTATGATTTTGATCTCTAATTACAGTGGCTCCCTTGTTTTCTAAGCCTTGGCTTTTAAGATAGAACCTTTCCATAACGAAATCTCCATTTTTTATTGATGATTATTTTTAAGTTGCTCTAAAATGGCTTTTCCAACACCATTTTCATTGTTTGAAACGGTTAAATGATTTGCGATTTGTTTGATAGCAGGAACGGCATTACCCATGGCATAACTCGTATCTGCAACTTTCAACATAGATGCATCGTTGATGTTATCGCCAATTGCCATAACCTGTGACATTGGTATGTTCAGCCCGTCAGCGTAATGTTGTAGAGCGATTCCTTTTTGAGCACGGGGGTTATTAATTTCAATATTGTTTTCAAATGAAGAAGTGATAGCAACATCGACTTGATCTTCAATTTTTTCTTGGATAGGACGTAATTGTTTTTGACCACCAGTACCAAATGCAACGATTTTAAGAATCTTAATTTTTGTGTCATCTAGAATTTCTTGATAGCTGTCAACATAGCGAATATCCATCAATTCGACTCGAGCCGATGACATTGCAACGGCTAGTTTAAATGGTGTGTCAGGGTTCAAGCCTTCCAGTAAGAGAGAAAGGTTTTGAATTCGATGAGTCCGACTGTTAGAAACAACACCCTCGGAAGTAGTAATTTCATAATATAAACCAGCTAAATCAAGCTGACGCATGATTAAACGGGTCATTGTACGTGTGATTGGAACCATGTCTAAAATTTTGCCGTCAACATCGTAAATTGCAGCCCCATTCAGTGTGATTAACGGTACTGAAATACCAAAGGCTTCGACTAAAGGCTTAGCCTCTTTATATTGACGTCCAGTTGCAACAACAAAGTGGACACCTTCAGCTTGAGCTTGTTTAATAGCCTCGGCATTCTTAGGTGGAATCTGCATTTGTTCGTTTAATAGAGTACCGTCCATATCTGAAGCAATAATTGAGATCATTCTATCCACATCCATTCAATCGTATTTCTTTAATTCTAACATGAACATGACCAATTTTTTAGTAAATCGGTTATTATAGTAGATAGTAAGTAAACGGATTAAAAAGGAGTCTTTGAAGTGAAAGTAATTATTGATAATGATTGGCAGCAAGTACTAGAACCAGAATTTGAAAAGGATTACTACCAAAAACTTCGTCAGTATCTAAAAAAAGAATACGCCACTCAGACAATATATCCTGATATGTACCATATTTTTCAGGCGTTTAAATGGACACCATTTAGTAAAGTGAAAGTCGTTATTTTAGGACAAGATCCATATCATGGACCACACCAAGCGCATGGCTTAAGTTTTTCAGTTCAGCCAGGGGTTAAAACTCCACCATCACTGGTTAATATTTATAAAGAATTAGAGAGTGATTTAGGTGTTAAACCTGTGCAACATGGCTATTTGAAAAAATGGGCTGATCAAGGAGTGCTATTGTTGAACTCGGTTTTAACAGTTCGAGGCGGTGTGGCTTTTTCTCATCAAGGAATGGGTTGGGAAAGATTAACTGATTCTGCCATTAAGGCTCTTTCAGATCGAGAACAGCCAGTGGTCTTTATTTTGTGGGGTAAGGCGGCCCGTGATAAAATCGCACTAATTGATCAGAGTCGAAACGTAATTATTCAGTCGGCTCATCCAAGCCCCTTATCAGCATATCGTGGTTTCTTTGGTTCTAAGCCGTTTTCAAAAACCAATGAAGCCTTGATTGCGATGGGTGAACAACCAATTGATTGGCAATTGCCGGAAAGTGTGGACTAATAATGGATACATTTCAACTTGAAGATGAAGCACAAACCATCGAATTTGGTAATGCGTTGGGACAACTGTTAAAGCCCAATGACGTTGTACTATTGGACGGTGACTTAGGAGCTGGCAAAACAACCCTTACAAAAGGAATTGCACAAGCATTAGGAATTAAGAGATATATAAAGAGTCCCACGTATACAATTATTCATGAATATCATGATGGAAAAATGCCACTCTTTCACATGGATGCTTATCGTTTGGAAGATGGCGGAGCCGAAGATTTAGGCTTTGAGGACTATTTCAATGGTGATGGCATTACCGTGGTTGAATGGTCGGAATATATTCAGGACTTTTTACCAGATGAATTTTTGACTGTTCACTTAGAACGCAATCATGATAATACTAAGCGTTTTGCAACAGTTGAACCGCATGGAGAACACTACAATCAAATTAGTTCAGAATTGGAGCATAAATTAAGTGACCGAAGAAGTAACTTTTAGAGAAGCCGAAGCAGCCGATGCTCGTGAAATTGTTAATCTTTTTGCAACGCTATCTAACGAGAGTGATACCTTCACTGTGGATAATAGTTTTGAAGGGATGAGTGATGATCAAATTGGGCAACAATTAGATTTAATTCAGCGAAGCCCGCAGAACTTTATTCTGTTAGCTTGTTTAGGACCCGAACTGATTGGAATTGTCACAATTATTGATTCTGAACATAACGAAGGTGCAGAGCTTGGGGTTGCTGTTAAGAAAGAATTCTGGCATGCGGGTATCGGGAGTGCACTTGTCGATGAAGGAATGTACTGGGCTGAACAATTCAGTGCTTTAAAACGTGTTTGGTTAGATGTTATCAATACAAATGAGTACGCTGTTAAAATTTATCAACAGAATGGATTCCAAAAAGAAAAGACCTTCCAAGATGAACAAGGAAGATCTTTGATTCGTATGAATCGTGATTTTTAACTAAATTGTTTGATAAATGGCTGAATAGCATCTGTACCAAAGTTTTGTTCTTCATATAATAAGATGTTGGCACAAGCACGACTATCATCAAGAGCATTGTGATGATGTTGAAGTTCAATTCCGAGATTATTGCACATCGTATCTAATTTATGATTAACATAATTAGGAAAGAAACTCTTGGACGTCTTCACAGTATCTAATGTTTGATATGGAAGTCGGTTTAAGTCGTAGCGTTCTAAAGTTTTCTTGAGGACACTGTTATCAAATGTATTGTTATGAGCGATTACTAACTGGTCAGGTGTGAAAAACTGTTCAATTGCTGGCCATAGTTCTGGGAATGTTGGAGCATCAGCAACATCTTGTTCATGAATTCCATGGACTTGGATATTGCGCCAATTAAATTCCATTTCGGGATTGATCAGGGAATATAGTTCATCAGTGATTTGATCATTTTTAACGATAGTTAATGCTAATGAACAGGCGCTTGCACGAACGGGTGCCGCAGTTTCAAAATCAATTGCTACAAAGTTCAAAGATTTCACCTAGCTTTCAAAAGTTCTACTGTGTATTTTAACTAACCTGAAGCAGACAGTAAAGGAAGAACGATTTATGAAGAAACTCGGTATTATTGGAATCGGTAATATTGCACAAAAAGCATATTTGCCAGTTTATGAACAATTACGAGATCAATACGAATGGCACATTGTCAGTCGTCATGAAGAACAGCTCAATCATTTAAAGCAAAGATACGGATTTAAATATGGTCATACTTCAGTTGAGGAATTGATTGAAGAACGGCCCTTAGCGGTTTTTGTACATACACCGACATCGTCACATTATCAAATTGTAAAAGAACTTTTGCAGTCTGATATTAATGTTTATGTAGATAAGCCCATTTCGGAAAACTATCAAGAAGTTGAAGAGCTTTTTCAAATTGCGAGAGACCACAAAGTGTTGTTAACGTGTGGCTTTAACCGCAGATTTGTTCCAGTTCACAAAGAAATGAAAGCTATTGGACTGCCACACAGAGTGTTTGCGTCTAAAGTGAGACAAAATGAATTACAGGAACCAAAGTTTGCGGTTTATGATTTATTAATCCACGTAGTTGATTTAGTTCAATTTGAATTAAATAGTGATAAAGCAAAATACGTTGGCGGCCTAATTACATTAACGGATGACGAGCAGTATCTAAAAAGTGCTGAAATAACCATGCAAGGTTCCCAAGGTGTTGGAACAGCGCTAATTGGAATGCAAACTGGTGTGAATAGTGAATCAATTTTAAAAATCAGTAATCAAGGTGTGCTGCAGGCTAAAGATTGCCAAGAATTAACACATACCAATGCTGAAAATGAAACAATTACTCGTGGTGGGGACTGGCAAAGATTGTTAATTACACGGGGGTTTGAACCTTTAGTAAATGAATTTTTAGACGCAGTTGTGAATAAAACTGATAATCCAGTTTCAGAAAAGTCAGTTTTATCCAGTCATTGGTTGTGTAGTCGTTTATTAGAAGAATCGAAAGTGATAAAATAAATACCAGACAATTTATTTAAGCAGAGGAGAATTTGATGATGGCTCCAGATATTAACGATGCATTTCCAGATATGCAGATTTTTAAAAATGAACCTTTATCAAAATATACAAACACAAAAACCGGTGGACCAGCCGACCTGTTGGTCTTTCCTGAATCAGTTGCACAGACAAAGCAACTTTTGATGTGGGCAAATGAAACTGATACCGCATTAACTATTATTGGTAATGCTAGTAATTTAATTGTTAGAGATGGCGGAATAAGAGGACTAACTCTTATTCTAACTAAAATGAACCGGATTCAAGTTCAAGGCGACGAAGTTATTGCTGACGCTGGTGCAGCTTTAATTCAAACGACTGAGATGGCATATCAGGGTGGTTTGACAGGACTGGAATTTGCTGCTGGAATCCCAGGTTCCATTGGTGGTGCGATTTTCATGAATGCCGGTGCTTACGATGGCGAAATCAGTGGTGTCGTATCAGAAGTTGAAGTATTAACTCGTGATGGCGAAATTAAGATTTTAAATAATCATGATTTAGATTTTGGCTATCGTCATAGCAGTGTCCAAGATTACGATGATGTTGTGTTATCAGCCACTTTCAAATTAAAGCCTGGCAATAGCACACGTATTAGAGCACGAATGGATGAGCTTAACTTATTGAGAGCCTCCAAACAACCGTTGGAATACCCATCATGTGGAAGTGTATTTAAACGACCAACAGGATATTTTACTGGTAAGTTAATTCACGAAGCCGGACTTCAAGGATATACTTCTGGTGGTGCTCAAGTTTCAATGAAGCATGCTGGTTTTATTATTAATGTCGGTGGTGCTACAGCAACTGATTATATGAACGTAATTCATCATGTTCAAGCAACTGTCAAAAAGCAGTTTGGCGTTGCACTAGAGACCGAAGTTAGAATTATCGGTGATGAGAAATAAGGGTTGAAATTAGAGCAAAAAATAAGATGTTTTGATTCTGAGCATAGCAAAGAAAGCCGAATGATTCGTAGTTTGAATTATTTGGCTTTTATAGCTAAGCGGAGGAATTAATCTTATTTTTCCGATTTAAACAAGTGAGGCTATACTTGGTATATTTCCAACCTTTTTTTGGTTTAAAGGATTATCAGCGTGTTTTAGAGTAAATGGTATAATAATTTTAAGTAGGGGGACATACATATGAAAATTGATTGGTCCCAATTTTTAACATGGGGTAACTTGATTAACTTAATTGATATTCTAGTTGTTTGGTTTGTCTTTTATGAATTAATCATGTTATTGAGAGGGACAAAAGCAGTTCAACTTTTCAGAGGAATTGTTGTGATTGCTTTGATCCGTGTTGTAAGTTGGTATTTCGGACTATCAACCGTTTCGTGGTTGATGGATCAAGTTATTAACTGGATTGTAATTGCGATGGTTATTATCTTCCAGCCAGAGATCAGACGTGGATTGGAACATTTAGGACGTGGTTCGTTATTTGCTAGAACCCATTCGCAAAATGACGCCGCCAATAAGATGATTGAAGCGTTGGATAAAGCTATTCAATATATGTCTAAACGTCGAATTGGGGCGTTGATTTCCATTCAAATGGATACTGGTTTGGAAGAATATATTGAAACTGGTATCGCATTAGATGCTGATATAACGGGTGAGTTGCTGATTAATATCTTTATTCCAAATACGCCACTGCATGATGGGGCGGTCATTATTAAGGATAATAAGATCGCCGTTGCGGCAGCATATTTACCTCTATCTCAAAGTAATATGATTCCCAAAGAACTTGGTACTAGACATCGTGCCGCGGTTGGGATGAGTGAAGTAACTGATGCTTTAACAATCGTTGTCTCTGAAGAAACTGGTGAAGTTTCGATTATGAAGGATAGCGAATTACTTCGTAGTATGGACCAAGAATCATACCTTCGTTACTTCAGAGCTCAATTGATTAACGATGAAGAGGTTCAAAAGTCAGGATTAGGATTTGTGGCAGACAGCATTGCATCCTTCTTTAGGGGAGGTGACCACAAATGAGAAAGTTCTTCACTAGAAACTGGATGTATCGCCTCTTAGCACTAATTTTTGCAGTCTTATTATTTGCATATGTTAAGACCGACAAGGGCGCATCAACACGAGTGTCGGGGATTGCATCACATCAAGATACATCTATATTGATGTCTGAACGGACAGCAACGATGACTATGCCAGTTGATTTAGATATTAATAACTCAGACTACATCGTGAGTGGTTATCCTGCTAAGGTGAAAGTTAAATTAACGGGTCCTAGCGCATTGGTGACTACCACAGTTAATACCCAGAACTTTAAGGTTTACCTACCGCTCCAAAGCTTAAGTACCGGTGATCATCGGGTCGCCTTTAAAGCACAAGGATTGAATAAAGATATTTCATATCAAATTACGCCGGATAAAACCGATGTTACAATTGCACATCGAAAGACCGAAACATTTGCGATTCAGCCTCGTTTTGATAAATCGATGGTTGCTAAGGGATATGTAATTGGCACTCCTAAGTTAGGTAGTACAACGGTCAAAGTAACAGGTTCAGTTGCGGACGTCAGCAAGATTTCACAAGTTGTTGCGGACATTAGTGTTCCAAAAGGTACAAAAGCTGATTTAAACAGCCAGGTACTTCTACAGGCACTTGATGCAAACGGCAATATTGTAAACGTCATTTTGAGTCCACAGACAGTAAATGTTACACTACCAATTAGTAAAGAGAAGAAAACTGATCAAAAGAACGATGATAAAGCTGATATAAGTAATGCATCTTCTGATAAACAAAATAGTACAGATAATCAAAGCAAAGTGAATGGAGAATAATTATGAAGTTGAAATATTTTGGGACTGATGGTGTTCGTGGAATTGCAAATCAAACCTTAACCCCTGAATTGGCTTTTCAATTAGGCCGTACTGGTGGTTATGTCCTAACAAAACATGCTAAAGATGGTGAAAAGAGACCTAAGGTATTGGTATCACGTGATACACGTATTTCTGGTCAAATGTTAAAAGAAGCATTAGTTTCTGGATTGCTCTCAGTCGGTATTGAAGTAATGGACATGGGTGTTGTTACAACTCCTGGTGTTGCCTACTTAGTTCGTCGTCAAGAAGCTGACGCTGGTGTAATGATTACAGCATCACACAATCCTGCTCAAGATAACGGAATTAAATTCTTTGGTTCAGATGGTTATAAATTATCTGATGAATTAGAAGGAGAAATTGAAGTATTACTCGATGCTCCTAAAGATGAATTACCACGTCCTTCAGCAGAAGGATTGGGTGTTTTAACGGACTACCCAGAAGGTGCATTAAACTACACTTCATTTTTGGAACAAACAATCCCAGATGATTTAGAAGGCTTAAAGATTGCTGTTGATGCTGCAAATGGTGCAACCAGTGGCTTTGTTTCTCAAATTTTTGCTGATTTGAAAGCTGATTTTAGTACTACAGCAACTAAACCAGATGGATTGAATATTAATAATGGTGTTGGCTCAACGCATCCAGAGAACCTTTCTAAATTTGTTTTAGACGAAGATGCTGATATGGGTGTTGCTTTTGATGGTGACGGAGATCGTTGTATTGCTGTTGATGAAAATGGAGACATTGTTGACGGTGATAAGATTATGTTCATCTGTGGAAAGTATCTCAGTGAACGTGGCCGTTTGAAGAAAGATACTGTTGTTACAACAGTTATGAGTAACCTAGGTCTATACAAGGCCCTTGAAGCTAACGAATTAACATCAGTTAAAACTAAAGTTGGAGACCGTTATGTTGTTGAGGAAATGCTCAAAAATGGTTATAACCTGGGTGGAGAACAATCAGGACACGTTGTATTTTTAGATTACAATACAACTGGCGATGGTATGCTAACAGCCATTCAGTTGATGTATATCGTCAAGCAATCAGGTAAGAAATTATCAGAATTAGCTAGTGAGGTTACGACTTATCCACAAAAGCTTGAAAATATTCGAGTTCAAGATAAGAAGTTAGCTTTAGAAAACCAAGCGATTAAAGATATTATTAAACAGGTCGAAGAAGAAATGGACGGGGACGGTCGAGTTCTCGTGCGTCCTTCAGGAACAGAAGATTTATTGCGAGTTATGGCCGAAGCTCCAACACAAGAAACTGTTGATCAATATGTTGACCGTATTTCAGCTGTTGTGCGCAGTGAAGTTGGTGCTGAATAATTAAAATTAAAAAGAACTCAGAGATGAGTTCTTTTTTTGTACACAGATCGTAGCATATACCTATATTGAATTTTAACGATACCAAATTTAAGTATTTTCTTGACAATCCCATTTTAATGCATTATATTCTTACTTGTCAGTTAATACCAATTAACTAAAATTGTATATACCAAAAAAGGAGAATTTCTATATGTGTGGAATTGTTGGAGTAAATGGATTGAATAATGCAACAAGTGTCTTGGTCAATGGTTTGAAAAAATTAGAGTACCGTGGATATGATTCTGCCGGTATTTACGTGAATGAACAAAATGGAAAAGACCATCTTGTTAAAGCACAAGGAAAGATTATTAATCTCGAAAATAAGATTACAGATAATGTTCAAGGTAGTGTAGGAATTGGACATACCAGATGGGCTACGCATGGTATACCAAGTGTTGAAAATGCCCATCCACATTTTTCACAAGATGATCGTTTTTATTTAGTTCATAACGGCGTAATTGAAAACTATCTTGAATTAAAAGAAACATACTTAAAAGGTGTTCATTTTGAAAGTGAAACTGATACAGAAGTTGTTGTTCAATTGATTGATAAGTTTTCTAACGATGGATTAAGCACACCAGATGCTTTTCATAAAACTATTAGTTTGTTAAAGAACTCTTCTTACGCATTTATCTTAATGGATCGTGAACAACCTGATATTCTATATGTGGCTAAGAATAAGAGCCCATTATTGATCGGTCTTGGATCAGATTTCAACGTTGTATGTAGTGATGCACTAGCAATGTTAGATGTTACAGATTTATTTCTAGAATTACATGATAAAGAAGTAGTCACTGTAACTAAGAATGATGTCAAAATTGAAAATGAAAATGGCGAACAGATTACACGCGAACCTTTCAAAGTTAATATTGATCCAGCAGCTGCTGATAAAGGTGCTTACCCATATTACATGTTGAAAGAAATTGATGAACAACCTGCTGTAATGCGTCGAATCCAGGGTAAATATCTTGATAATAACGAGCCCAAATTTGATGCTAAATTAATCAAACAACTAACAGACGCCACAAAGCTTTATATTGTGGGAGCTGGCACAAGTTATCATGCTGGACTAGTTGGTAAGAAGTTATTTGAAAAGTTAGCTAAAACGCCAACTGAAGTGGTGGTAGCTTCGGAATTCGCTTATGATGACCCAATTATTGAAGATGGTGCAATGTTCATTTTCTTGAGTCAAAGTGGTGAGACGGCTGACAGTCGTCAGGTTCTGGTTCGAGCAACTAATGAATGGAAAGTCCCAACACTAACGATTACAAATGTTGATAATTCAACATTAGCTCGTGAAGCTGATAATGCAGTCACTTTGGAAGCCGGTCCTGAAATTGCAGTTGCTTCCACCAAAGCATATACAGCTCAAATTGCAGTGGAAGTACTTTTAGCCACAGCAGTGGGTCGAATTAAGGATATTACAGCTGCTAAAGAGATTGATTTAAATGAACAATTTAGTCAAACAGCTAATGCAATGCAAGTAGTTGTGGATGAAAAAGATCAAATTCAAAAGATTGCTGAAGACAATTTAGCTAAAACCCGTAATGCCTTTTATATTGGACGGGGACTTGATTACAATGTTGCACTAGAGGCTTCATTGAAGCTCAAAGAAATCTCATACATTCAAGCTGAAGGATTTGCAGCTGGTGAATTAAAGCATGGAACAATTGCTTTAATTGAAAAGGGTACACCAGTCATTGGAATTATTACACAAGCTGCAACAGCTGATAACACACGCAGTAATTTACAAGAAGTATTATCACGTGGAGCCAATGTGATTAATATTGTTCGTGAAGGCTTAGCTAAAGACGGCGATCAGATTATCATACCAAGTGTTGATGAGATCATGATGCCATTAGTTAGTGTTGTTGTCGGCCAGTTAATGGCTTACTATGCAACATTGCTTAGAGGATATAATGTGGATCAACCGCGTAATTTAGCTAAGAGTGTTACAGTAGAATAATTTTAAAATTGGATTGACAGATAGCTATGAAAGCGCTATCATTTAATTTGTAAGGTAGCAGCGCATCTCCTACCTACAATCAATTCTCTTTCTCTCTTATATAAAGAGCTCGAAGATGGTAATTCCATTTTGAGTTCTTTTTTGTTTTGACAGTGTTAATCAACTATCGCTATACTTAATGAGCGGAGGCGACAACAGATGAAGAGTGAAGAAACATTTACATTGATTCAAGAAATAACTAGGTTAGATGGAACAAAATATTTAGAACTAGGTAATATGATGTTAAATGGGCGCGCAGAGTTAGCAGCCGAGCGAGGTTATATTAAATCAGTTCGGATTATGCAGTTGAACATTTCACATTCACAACATGTAATGAATTATGAAAAATATATTGGCGAACGCTATGAAATGCCAACTGATAAGTTGGATCATTGGGAAGAATGGGAACGTGATGACCGGATTACAAAGGATTTTAATGCGGTATTGAACGAAAATCATATTTCTGAAAAATAGTGGCTTGAGTATATTGTTTGATTGTAATTAACTTTTTCGTTATAGTAATTATAAATTAAATGATATAGAAAGAAGGCCCATTATGCAAAATACACCAGTTAAGTTTGAGAAAATTTCAGCAATGATGTTAAGAAAACCCACAATTGAAGAAGTAGGTAGGTTTGTTAAGCATCCTGAACTTGTTCAACAAGTTGATGAAAGAACATGGGCGGTGCCTTTTTTTGAACCAATGGATTTATACTTAGTTTGTTTTGTTAATCTGGCTGGACATGCAATTATTGCTGCTAGTAAGGGATACATTAGCCATTCAACTAAATCCGTTGTTTTAACGGGACCGATCCCACTGTGCAAAGCTATTCAAGATATTAAAGAAGTTGATCCTCAGTTTGCTCAACATACAATCGATCTCTTTGAAGATGAAGTTCAAAAAGGCGTTGTTTCTTGGGGAGTGGTGGACTTTTAAAAAGTAAAATGAGCCTGGGAAATAACTAGTCTAAAAT
>NZ_JQCQ01000049.1 GCF_001437605.1 Pediococcus argentinicus | reverse complement strand
AAACCTCCAAATAATTAACAGTTATTTTGATATAATCGATCAATTATCATTATACCCTATTTGATATATCTGATAAAACAGGCGTAAATTAAACTTTTACAATATCTCATACTTATTTATAGAATCCGCATAAAAAAACAACCGGAATATCATAAAAAAATGAAATTTCGGTTGTTTTATTTAGTTACCTATTCTTTTACAACTTATTCTTATCCAACATTGCAATGACGTCTTTTTTACTGTCATTTGGAATCTTTTGTGCAAAGACATCTAAGCCTGTTGCATGCAGTTCTCTGATAGCTGATACTTCTTCTGGGCCGACAGCAATTGCATCAGTCAACAGAATCATTTCATCAGCGTAAGCTAGGCTACCAATATCGACACCTGTTTCACTTAAATCAACGCCGCCTTGAACCAAACGAAGCATATCTTGTACTGTTTCGGTTAACAGTAACGTTTTAAGATCATCAAACTGTGGATCCTTATAGATATCCAACATCTTTTGAACCGTAATCACACTAGCATTCGTCCCTGGAGGTGCAGCTTGCGTAATTAAATTCTTTCTTAAACTATCTTCCGCCACATTATCAGATACTACTAAAATGCGGTTGGGTTTGACTTTTTTGGTCCAAGCTGTTGCAACTTGTCCATGCAATAATCGACTATCAACCCGTGCTAACAAAATTTCCATTGCCATATTTTTATCCTTCTTGACTATCCTTAATTTCCAAGTGGCGAACGCCTGCTTTTGCTGTTTCTTCTAGATGTGGAACGACTTGATCTAATGGCTGTTCACGAACTGTATAAGCTTCAACCAACATTGATAAATTAAGGCCAGTAATTAATGCCATTCGATCAGTATGTTCAGCAACAATCTGACTTGCAGCATTAAATGGTGAGCCTCCAAATAAATCAACTAAGAAAATAACTTGGTCATCCTTATCAAATTTAGCTAAGGCCTCTTGAAACTTACTATTTAATTCTTCAGGGCTTTCATTTGGATGCAAAACTACAGCTTCAACATTCTTTTGTTCCCCAAAAATCATAAATGATGAGTTCTTAATACCTTCAGCAAAATTCCCATGACTCGTTACAATATAATCGATCATTTAAATATCCCCCTTATTCATCAATAGCAGTGTTTTGAACAACCTCTAAACACTAATTTATCCGTACTATTTAGCTATCTTGTCGTTAAGTATTATATCATTTTTTTCTTGCCACGTTTCAAGCAACTTATAAATATAAAACTCTTCGCTTTGATTCAACTTAATTTGAACCTTCTCTAAATAGTTCACATCTGCTTCTTGAACCAGATTCAACCAATCCGGATGAGTGATATCTTTCAAGTCTTCGTCTGCAGCTTCAATTGGATCATTAGTTAAAGTACGCTCTACAGCTCCAGCAATATGCATGATCAAGCTAATTTTAAATGTCTCGCTAAATTTAGCAGACTTATTTTCTGATAGATAATTAACATAGTTCCACAAAATGTTGGTGAACTTATCTGGATTAATAAAGACAAAGTATTGAGAAAGGTATTGGCGACAAATATCTTTTGATAACTTGGTATTTTTTGCATCAGCCAACCATAGCCCTTCACTACTATCTTCAAGTTCGTGCACAAACTTCTCACCACCACCTTGAAGTAGCGTTTGAAGCGGCATAAATGGTACTCCAATTTCAGGATTCATAACTCCAGTTGTTGCAACAACCGTATAGTTTTGTTTAATTTCGGCAATTGAAGCTTCCATATTAACAATCGAAATAGGGAAAACTTTTATATCTTCAATTAGATTCTGGACTAGTAACTGGTCCAACAGGTTTTTAATACGTTTAGCAGTTCCTTCACCCGTTGAGCAAATTGCAATGACTGCCTTTGGTTTACCGGTTAATACTAGATTATTAGCATCCGTAACTGGCGTCTCATCAGTTTCTTTTTCAGATGAAGCAACTCGGGAGTATCCGTGGAATTCGCGGAGTTCTGAATAAATGGCATTCAAATCACTGTCAATAAATGAAGCCTTACGAGTAGCTTCGAGTACCATAGCCGTCGTAACCATATCAATCGCACGAACTGGGATTTGAGTTTCACTAGTAATCTTAGGTGCAAAGGTACTCAACGATCCCATATCAACTAGCAGTAGAACACCTTTACCTTGATCAGCTTTTTTGACACATTCAACAATGCCTGCATACGCGGTCTTGGGGTTCATATCTAATGGCATATCGTAAGCCTGAACCGAATTATCAGATAATAATTGAGAAACTACCTGAACCATTGAACTGGCTGTACTACCACCATGAGCTGCCACGACAATTCCCACGGTTCCACTTGAAGGTGCCATTTTGAGTGAAATTAACAGAACTGCCAAATAATAACTTTCAGACTCTGGAATTGGCATCCCATATCGTTCTTCTAACTTGGCTTTGATGTTTTGGGCAACATCAAGTTCTTTTGGATAATCCTTAACCATTGCTACTAAATCATTTCCCATCATCCGCATTGGCTTGCCGGACTGGATTCGTTTGATAAACGAACTGATATGCAAACTCATGGCATAAATAAAGTTGTCCCGGAATTGATAGTCGAGTTTGGTTTGAATTTTTTCTTGAATATCCTTCGTAAAATCAATAATATCTTGATCAACAATTTCGGCTAACTTGGTTTCAGCATCATTTTGAGTTGTATCATCTCGATAAAATGACTTCAAATGTAGATTGATATCAGTAGTAATAAAATTATTGATATTTTCCTGATCTAATCCTTCTTCACGAAGCATAGTTGCCTTGTCGCCAATGATTTCATACAAATTGTAAGGTAGCTCATAACTATCATTATGATTGATAGTAGCTACACTCTGCGAATCGTCGCCCTTAATCGTCATGTATGGTTGGAGCAATTTAGAAATCGCACCTAATTCATGTCGGTCAGAAGCTAAATGTAATAACCCATCTTTAATATTTTGTGGCAAATCGTCTGAAGTAATCGTAATTTCATCAGCAGAATCAATATTATTTAAAAATCCCTTTGCACATACTAATTGAATATTAGACTTTAGTTGTCCAACGTTTCCATAAGTAACACTACCTAATAAAGCCTGAACTACATCTTCAGTTAACGTGATTTGTTTATGAGTCCGATTAGCTTCAATGGTTAAAAGCGACTTCAAAAGTTCAATTCGTTCTTCAGGACTTCTTTTATTGAAGGATGGTAATTGAATCGTAATTGGAATACGACGAACGAAAGTCTGTAGCAAAGAGCTTTCAGGATCTTCAGTTGTTGCACACACTAATCGAACGTTAGCATGATGTGTCTTGGCTGTTTCACCTAATTTACTATAGGTTCCATGGTCCATGAAGTAGAAGATCATTTCCTGACCTTCCGGTGGTAAACGATGCACTTCATCTAAGAAGAGCATTCCACCATCAGCTTCTTGAATTAAACCATCCTGTTCATCATTGGCTCCTGTAAATGCACCCTTGGTGTATCCAAATAAATGCGACATTAATAACTCTGGATTATGCGCATAATCGGCACAATTAAAGGTTACGAGTTGTTCACTATCATTTAACAAATGCTTGTTTTGAGCAAATTCAAACATCGCATTAGCAAAATAAGTTTTACCAGAACCAGTTGGTCCAATAATTAGTGTATTCAATCCGCGTGGTGGATACAGTAAAGCTGCCTTGGCCTGTTCCACTTGGTTATGCATACTTTCAGAACTTCCTATCATACCTTCAAAGATATCGCTATGAAGAGTTTTAGGAGCTGGTTTCATTTCATTATTTAACTGTTGTTCTTTTGCACTATGTAATCGTATTTCGGTTACTGCAGGTTGAGCTTTTTGAACTGAAGTCGTTACTGTATCATCTAACGAACGACAGTATCGAACTGGTCGACCGGTTATTTTTGAAAGTTGTCCCTCTCGTACCAAATCATTGAGCTCTTTACTAACATTTGGACGTGCAATATCTAAAGCATCCGCAATTTCACTAGTTGTCAAAGCAGACTTAGCCTTTAGTTCTGTATCAGATACTTCCTTAGTTCTCTCAATTACAAATTGAAAAATTCGTTCTTGTCTAGTCATTTCTTCACCGCTATCTGTATTAATACACTGTTTGATACAGATAGTGTAACACACTAAGGAAGTGTGTAGTAAATCGCTTGCATTTGAGCATAACATAGCAATGACTAATATCCCGGTCTTGGATATTGGTTATTGTGTAGTTAGCCGGAAAATGCAGATTTACGGAGCACGTTATGACTGGAAGTGTGGATCAAATCGGGTAATTTTGAGTATTGCATAGGAAATGAATTATTCCGGGTTTTGGAATGGTTCATTTCTGTAGCAAGACGAAAAAATCAGATTTGAGAAGCACGTTATGATGGAAGTGTGTAGTAAATCGCTTGCATTTGAGCATAACAAAAAAGTCTGTATCGGATTTATACCGATACAGACTTTGAAACACTATTATTAATTAGATTTCTTTTTAGTAAAGCGGCTGAACAAGTTCTTAAATCCACGACCAATAACTTGGAAGAAGCTCAAGGACTTAACGATATTTTCAGCACCTACGTGAACTCTAATCGCTCTCAATACAGCTTTAGGATCACGTGCTGAAAATGAATAAGTTCCGTTTCTTTTGGTTTTAATCGCAAAACGTGGGATCCAGCGTCCACCGAAAATAATTGATGCAATCACTGAATCAACTTCTTCCCATGGAATCTGGATAAAGTTCTTTTCACTATTGTCTGCAAAGAACTCAAATCCACGATCACCGACCATAATTTGACCATAATCGGTCATCCCAAGATGGGAAGTACCTTTAACTACAAATTCAGCTTTGGTATTAATTGATTGCACCATTTTATTTTCTCCGTTTCTTAAACTTATATCTAATTATATTCTGCCCAAACAACTATTTCAAAGTTATTTAGTCTTTTTAATAAAACAAACCCTCGCAATAAGAGTATCTCATCACGAGAGTTTGCTAAGTATTTTTACATTAAACCGATTACGTGAAGAACAACACCGACTACGAACAAACCAAGGATTTGAACGATTGGTGATACACCCTTCTTAAGTAACCACATACATAGAAGTGTTAATCCTAAACCAGCAAGTCCAGGAATCAAACTATCCAAGTTGTTTTGAAGAGTTGTAACTTTATGGTCTGTCAATGATAGTCCAGCAGCTTGTTGTTCCAAAGCTTTTTGAACACCTGTCATACCATGAAGGTTACTCCAGTCAATGTAAGCACCTTTTTGAAGTTTAACCGATGAAACTGTCGGAATAAACTTAACTGATACCCACCTATTAACCAGTGATCCTAAGATAAACATACCTAGAATTGAAGCACCTTTAGTAACCTGTTGTAATAAACCACCTGATAAATCTTCAGTAATACGTGAACCTGCACGGTATCCGAATTCTTGTGTATACCACATGAATCCCATACGAATTGCATTCCAACCAATGAAGTAGATTAGTGGTCCAAGAATATTCCCACTAATAGCTAAACTAGCTGCTAAAGCACCTAAGATTGGTTTTACAGTAAACCAGAACACTGGATCACCAATACCAGCCAAAGGACCCATCATACCAACTTTAACACCTTGAATGGCAACATCATCAACAGGAGCACCATTAGCACGTTCTTCTTCAAGAGCAAGGGTTACACCTAAGATAGGTGAAGCTAAGTATGGATGAGTATTAAAGAATTCCAAATGGCGTTTTAAAGCTGCCGAACGGTCTTCTTTAGTTGTGTAAAGTTTCTTTAGGGCTGGGATCATTGTGTATGCCCAACCACCATTTTGCATACGTTCGTAGTTCCAAGAACCTTGGATGAACGTTGAACGCCAGAATACGGATAGACGATCTCTTTTAGTTAATTCAATTTTTTTATCCATCAGTTTTTCCCCTCTCTTAATAGTTATCTATAATGTCGCCGACTTGATCACCGGAATTTGAACTGCCACCATTGTTACTACCGTTTGAACCACTTTGGTTAGAAAGTGTTAAGTAGATAAGGGCCATTGAAATACCAATTGCACCAAGTCCGATAAGGGTAATTTGTTGAACAGTTGCTAAAACAAAACCAATGGCGAAGAATGGCCACATTTCGCGAGTAGCCATCATGTTGATAACCATTGCATAACCAACGGCAACAACCATACCACCACCAACAGCTAAACCATCAGTTAACCATTTAGGCATTGATGTAAGCATTGCACGTACAGGTGCAGCACCGATAGCTAAAATCAATGCAGCAGGGATAGCGATACGTAAACCTTGCATTGCAATAGCAATAATGTGCCATAATTCAACACCACGGAAGTTTCCGTCTTCAGCTGCTTTATCCATCAAATGAACAAGAGCAACGGCGATTGTACGAGCAAGAATAGTTAGAAGTAAACCAGCAACAGCCAAAGGAATAGCAATAGCAATAGCTGATTGAACTCCGGCACGGCCTTGTCCACCAAGAACTAGAATAAGAGCAGATGCGACAGATGCTAAAGCAGCATCAGGAGCAACAGCGGCACCAATGTTAGCCCAACCAAGAGCAATCATTTGAAGTGTACCACCTAAAACAAGACAAGGTACTAGTTGACCTGTAACTAAACCAATCAAGGTACAAGCGATAACTGGTTGATGGAAATGAAATTCATCTAAGATTCCTTCCATACCAGCTAGGAAAGCTACCAAGATTACTAAGATCATTTGAATAGCATTTAAATTCATAGTAAGTATTCCTCCAATTTTAAAATTTATTTCTGTTCATTTAACATTTCTTGAGCTTTTTTCATAATATCGTCTAAGTTTCCACGACCATCTGAAGGAACTTTACGAACATCGAATTGAACGCCGTCTTCAGCAAGCTTATGGAATGTATCAATATCATCCTGACTGAAAGCCAATACTTGGTTAGGTTGAACCTTACCAGCGGAGTGAGACATTGAACCAACGTTGATTTCTTTCAATGGAACTCCACCTTCAACTGCACGTAAAGCATCTTGTGGTGTTTCGAAAAGCAATAGAGCTTTTTGACCACCAAAGTGCTTATCGTCTTTAGCAATCTTGATCATTTGTTCAACTGGAACAACATGAGCTTTGATTCCTGCAGGTGCAGCTTGCTTAATCAAGTTAGTTCTTAACTCATCTTTAGCAACGGCATCTGAAACAACGATGATACGTGTTGGGTTAATACTCTTTGACCATGCAGTTGCAACTTGACCATGCAACAAACGTGAATCGATTCGAGCTAATCCGTATTCCATCTTACCTGGTTGTCCAGCATTTGCTGAACTTGCTGCAGCTGCAGCCTTAGGAGCTTCTTTTGGTTGAAGTTCTTCAGGACGAATCTTCACACCATCTTTAGCAGTTTCTAAGATATGAGCTGCAATTTCATGAGCTGATTCCATAGTCATTCGTGAACCATATGCCTCAATAAGCATTGGTAAATTCAAACCAGAAACGATTGCCCACTTGTCCTTGTGTTCTTCAAACAAGTTATTAACTTGATTGAATGGAGTACCACCCCAAAGATCGACCAAGAATAATACTTCGTCTTGGTTATCGAAAGAAGCAATTGCTTCTTGTAGTTTTGCTTTAATGTCATCTGGGCCTTCGCTTGGTTTTAAGATAACCGCTTTAACGTTTTCTTGTTCTCCGAAAATCATTGATCCGGATTGTAAGATTCCGTTGGCGAATTCACCGTGACTAGCAAGGATAATTCCTACCATCTTCATACCTCCTAGATTTTTTTGTTACAGTAACAAAAAAGTAAAATAAAATAATTTCAAAAACCTGTAACCATTTTAGTCATGTTCCAAAACCAATCGCTGTATCGTTTATCAAAACGCTTACATTAGTTTGAATAAAAATAACGGCGTTGGCCGAATTTATTCAAATGACGTTTAGTTTTAGAAAATCACTGACACAAAACACTAAGTTTTTGCGCTCACTTATATATAAGCAAATACCGTGCCAAAATACACTAGAAAAGAATGCCTTTGTGATAGGGTTTTCATTAATACACTTTTAGTGATACACAATACAGTAAGACAATTTTGTGTATTTTTTATTAAAAACTTAACTAAGATTAAGAAATAAATAAAAAAAGACCCAAACCTCAAATGAGATTTGGACCTAAAGTAGTGCGGCCAAGAGGGTTCGAACCTCCACCCGGGTAAATCCGGACAAGATCCTTAATCTTGCGCGTCTGCCAATTCCGCCATGGCCGCAAAAGCTTACTTGACTATGTTAGCAAAAACTAACGTAGGTAGCAAGCTATTTTTTATCTTTCTGTTTTAGC
>NZ_JQCQ01000048.1 GCF_001437605.1 Pediococcus argentinicus | reverse complement strand
CGGACATTTTCAAAAACGTTTGACATAAAATTTGAGAGAATCAAAAAGGAAATGAATCCCAGAACCTAAGTTCTACTTCATTTCCTCTTTTGGTGAGTTTAACCCACTACGATATTAACAATTTTATTTGGAATTACAATTACTTTGCGAACCGTCTTATCACCAATATTAGATTGGATTCGAGGTTCTGCCATTGCAAGTTTTTCCAACGTATCTTTATCAGTATCTTTATCGACGCTTAACTTAGCACGCATCTTACCGTTAATTTGAACAATCACATCAACAGTATCTTCAACTAACTTTGATTCGTCAAATGTTGGCCATGCTTCATATGAAATTGTACCTTCATGACCTAACAAGCTCCAAAGTTCTTCCGCAACGTGCGGAATGATTGGCGACAACATCTTCACAAAGCCTTCCATGTATTCAAGCGGTAATGAATCAGCCTTGTATGCTTCGTTAACGAAGACCATCATTTGTGAGATAGCTGTATTAAAGTGCATGTTTTCATAATCAGTAGTAACTTTCTTGACTGTTTGGTTGTAAACCAAGTCCAAAGCACCATCATTGATTGTTGAAACACGATCACGCAAATGGTTGTTATCATCAATCAGTAAACGCCAAACACGTTCAATCCAACGACGACTTCCATTTAAACCATCTTCGCTCCAAGCAACTGATTCTGTTAAAGGTCCCATGAACATTTCGTACATGCGGAGTGTGTCAGCACCATATTTTTCAACGATATCATCGGGGTTAACCACGTTACCTTTTGATTTAGACATCTTTTCATGGTTTTCACCTAAAATCATCCCTTGGTTAACTAACTTCTGGAATGGTTCCTTAGTGGAAACGACGCCAAGATCATATAATACCTTGTGCCAGAAACGTGCATATAGTAAATGAAGAACAGCATGTTCTGCTCCACCAACGTATAAATCAACTGGTGACCATTCTTTCAGTAAATCTTTATCAGCAATTGCTTTGTCATTATGTGGATCGATGTAACGTAAGTAGTACCATGAACTACCAGCCCATTGTGGCATAGTGTTAGTTTCACGACGACCTTTACGCCCATTTTCATCAACAACATTCAACCAATCATCCAAGTTAGCAAGTGGGCTTTCACCAGTACCTGAAGGGCGAATATCCTTAGCAGCAGGTAAACGAAGTGGTAATTGATCTTCAGGAACTAAGGTTGTTTCGCCATCTTCCCAGTGAATAACTGGAATTGGTTCACCCCAGTAACGTTGACGTGAGAAAATCCAATCACGCAAACGATAGTTAACCTTCTTATCACCAACGCCATGTTCCTGAAGCCAGTCAATCATTGTATCGATAGCGGTTTGCTTATCCATTCCGTTTAAGAAATCAGAGTTGATATGCACACCATCACCAGTATAAGCAGCTTCTGAAACATCTCCACCTTCAATAACTGGCATAATATTTATTTTGAACTTCGTAGCAAATTCAAAATCACGATCATCATGAGCAGGAACCGCCATAATAGCACCTGTTCCGTATGAAGCTAAGACATAATCACCAATCCATACTGGAATCTTTTTGCCATTAACCGGGTTAATTGCGTAAGCACCAGTAAATACACCAGTTTTGTCTTTATTTAAATCAGTACGTTCCAAATCAGATTTAGTTGCAACACTAGCTTTATATTCATCAACACTGGCTTTGCATTCTGGAGTTGTAATTTCATCAACAATTTCATGTTCAGGAGCAACAACCATATAAGTTGCACCAAATAAAGTATCAGGACGAGTAGTAAAGACTTCGATGTCCTTATCACTATCTTCTACTTTGAAATGAACACTTGCACCTATTGAACGGCCAATCCAGTTACGTTGCATTTCTTTAATACTGTCAGGCCAATCGACTAAGTCTAAATCGTCCAGCAAACGGTCAGCATAAGCAGTAATTTTCAAAATCCACTGTTTCATTGGGACACGGTAAACTGGAAAGTCACCACGTTCAGTTTTACCATTGATAACTTCTTCGTTAGCCACAACCGTTCCACCCATCAAATCAGGAGCCCAGTTAACTAAGGTTTCTTTTTCGTAAGCTAAACCTTTTTTGTACATTTGTTCAAAGATCCACTGGGTCCAACGGTAATATTCAGGATCAGTTGTGTTGATTTCGCGTGACCAATCATATGAGAAACCTAATGAACGAATCTGGCGTTTAAAGTTCTTAATATTTTGTGCTGTGAAGTCCTTAGGATTGTGACCAGTCTTCATTGCATATTGTTCTGCAGGCAAACCAAAAGCATCCCATCCCATTGGATGAAGAACTTTGAATCCTTGCATACGTTTTAAACGAGACATGATATCCGTTGCTGTATAGCCTTCTGGATGTCCAACGTGAAGTCCCTGGCCTGATGGATAAGGGAACATGTCCAAAGCATAGTATTTAGGTTTGTTTTCATTTTCAACAGTCTTGAAAGTTTCGTTAACTCTCCAGTAATGTTGCCATTTATGTTCAATAACAGAATGATTGTATGGCATAAATTGTTCCTCCAATATTTTATTTAGCTAATAAAAAACGCCCTAGAGTTAGTTAAAACTCATAGGACGAATAAATTCCGCGGTACCACCTAGTATTTGCAGTTGCCTGCACACTTGATTCCTTAACGCGGAGAACGTTACTTCCTACTATGATTTCAGAAATAAACTTTCAAAGTGAGTTCACAAATTACTTCTCCAAGTTCGCATTACCACTTGGTTTCTGACAGAAAGATAATTCGCTACTAATCTTTGTTACTAGCTGTATGTTGGTGTAATCATATCAAAATTGCCACCTTTTTACAAGTTAACCAACGTAAAATGATATACTAACTAGGTAACTGAGGAGGATTCTACATATGAAACATAGAAATAATTCACAAGCATGGTTTGGCACGTTAGCGCTACTATTATTTATTGGCTTAGCATTCTTAGTAGTCTATATTCCTTCATCACTGAATGGGATTGATCATAGTCTAAAGGTATTTATTCAAAGTTTTAGAACGGCTAATTTAACTAAGTTCTTTAAATTGATTACAGAAATTGGCAATCCAATTCCATTCATTGTCATAAACATTGTGATTATTGCCTGGTTGACTCTTCGAAAGCATTGGCAAGACGCTCTATTTTTCATTTTAACCACTATCACAGCTACTGGTGTCAATCATTTGATTAAAGATATTATCAAACGTCCTCGTCCTAAAATTGGTCGTTTAATTCCCATCGGCGGATACAGTTTTCCAAGTGGACATTCAATTGCTTCAATGGCATTGTTTGGTGCTTTAATTATTATTACAGCTCATCTAGTCAGGAATAATCTGCTTAAATGGGTTGCTGACATTTTCTGGATCTTAGGAATCATACTGGTACCAATTTCACGCGTTTACCTCAATGTTCACCATCCTAGTGACATTATTGGTGGAATGTTATTGGGATTTGCCATTTTAACAATATACAATCAAATCATTTTTTCTAAATCGAGGCGTAGATAATGTTAGAAAACGCTCTTCAATATAGTCATACCCTATTAAAAGAAGTTGTTCATGCTGATGATATCGTTATTGATGCAACTATGGGCAACGGTCACGATACCAAATTTTTAGCCGAACTAGTTGGATTAAACGGAACTGTTTATAGCTTTGATATTCAAAAATTAGCTCTAATGAACACAACTGAGTTACTCAACCAGAATAATTTAACTGATCGAGTTAAGCTGATTCAAGATAGTCACGCTAATATAGACCATTACGTAACTGAAACGATTACTGGTGCAATTTTCAATTTAGGATATTTACCTGGCGGTGATAAAACAGAAATAACTCATGCAAGTTCTACACTTACAGCAATTGAATCTTGTCTTGAACTCCTCAAATCAAATGGACGCGTAATTCTGGTATGCTACTATGGACATCCGGGTGGTAAGGATGAGTTGGCACAGGTTCAACAGTTTACTAGTAATCTAGATCAACACCAGTACCAAGTACTCGAATATCAATTTACCAATCAAATTCATCATCCACCTATTTTAATTGCAATTGAAAAAAGATAGTCCCCCTTTATAGGGAGCTATCTTTTTTACTGGGTCGATCAAAAATATTAATAAACAATCCAATGACAATTAGAATAAATCCTGCCAGATAAATATTGTGAAGTGCTGTATACAAAATACCTCTTAAACTAGGTAATAGTTTAGCTGGTAGTTCGCTGGCGGTCTGTGGGTTGATTAACTTATTCATCATTGAGAATTTCAAATTTGGATTATCATTAACCCCACTATTTAAACTACTGTTCATAATAATTCCAAAAATTGACATCATGATGGTTTGTCCTAGAGTTCGAGCTAATGTATTAAAGGACGTTGCAACTCCAATATGTTCAGGTTTAACAAGTCGTTGTGATGTAACCGTTGTTGAAGTGATCGTAATTCCAAAACCAGTTCCCAAAACAGCCGAAATCAAGAAGAAGCACCAGAATGGTGTTGACACTGGCACAAAGGCTAAAATCAAACTTCCGAACGCTAAAATTCCTAAACTAACACTCAGAATTTGACGTGGTTTCATTTTAACTAACATTTTTCCAGCTAAGAATGAACCGAAAATCCACAACAAGGAACTAGGTGTTACGGCAAATCCGGCCAATGATGCAGGTAACCCAAGAATACCTTGGGTCCATGTTGGTAGGTAAACTTCAAATCCAATTAAAAATCCCGCTACCATCATCGTTGCTAAATTTTGAATAATAAAAGTTCTGTTCTTAAATAGGTCTAAGAAAATAATCGGATCAGCTGCTCGTTCTTCTTGCCGAATAAATAGAAAGATTGAAATTGCTGCAATAATGAACGAACCAATAACTCCGATAACTGATAAGTGAGCCTCTCCCACCAATTGGAACCCGTACATAATTCCCAATAGCGAAAGCATCAACCAAATACTTCCGAGATAATCGATTGGCTTTTCATGTACCTCTCGTTCTTCATAAAGGAAAAACTGAATTAATAAAATTGTGATTAATCCGATTGGAACATTAATGAAGAATACCCAATGCCATGTTAATTTATCAACAATAAAACCACCAATTAGCGGAGCTACAATCGAAGCAATCCCCCAAGCAGCACCGTTGAATCCCATAACACGAGCTCTTTTTTCAATCGGATAGATATCAGCAATAATTGTATTGGATACCGGCATGATACACCCTGCCCCAATTCCTTGTAGTGCTCGCCACAAAATCAACGTTCCCATTGATTGCGATAATCCACTTAAGATTGATCCAACTAGGAAAATTAAAATTCCAATAATAAAGATTCGTTTTCGACCAAACACATCAGCTAATTTTCCGTAGATGGGTGT
This sequence comes from Pediococcus argentinicus, assembly GCF_001437605.1. GTDB lineage: Bacteria > Bacillota > Bacilli > Lactobacillales > Lactobacillaceae > Pediococcus > Pediococcus argentinicus. Next base: position 3,029 of record NZ_JQCQ01000048.1, on the reverse strand, counting down.
AAAAATTGCATTGGTTAGTAGGAAGATTGAAACAACCCAATTCATCAAACTAACTCCATGTAAATCCCCTACGATAGTTGGCATCGCGGTCGAAACAATTGTTCCTTCAATGGCTGTCATAAACGTCGCTACAAAAATAGCGATGGTTACGACAACAACATTTGTTTTTCTCTTCTGCATAATTTCCTCACATAATAAAAACAGCTTGGGAAGATAAAGTTTTTCCAAACTGTTTTCATTCAAATTCAATGTTTAAAATATTTAATTATTTAATAGCATCTTTAGTTGATCAACCTTATCTGTATGTTCCCAAGGCAAATCAATATCTGTACGACCAAAATGACCATAAGCAGCAGTCTGTTTGTAGATTGGACGTTGAAGATCCAGCATTTCGATGATACCAGCTGGACGTAAGTCAAAAATTTCACGAATGGCTTTAACTAACTTATCTTCTGAAACCTTTCCAGTGCCAAATGTATCAATCATAACTGAAACTGGTTGAGCAACTCCAATTGCATAAGCAATTTGGACTTCAGCTTTAGTAGCTAATTTAGCAGCAACCACATTTTTGGCAATATATCGAGCTGCATAGCTAGCAGAACGGTCAACCTTAGTAGCATCTTTTCCTGAGAAAGCACCACCACCGTGACGAGCAGCACCACCGTAAGTATCAACAATAATCTTACGACCAGTCAATCCCGCATCACCTTGAGGTCCACCAATAACAAAACGACCAGTTGGGTTAATGTAATAATGCGTATTATCATCCAAGAGATTGCCAGGAATAACTGGCTTGATAACATGATCAATCACGTCGTTACGGATTTTGTTTAAAGTTACATCTGGATCATGCTGAGTACTTAAAACAACTGTATCAACACGAACTGCTTTATCATTATCATCATATTCAACAGTTACTTCAGCTTTTGCATCGGGACGAAGATATTTGATACTACCATCCTTACGTAACTTAGCAATTCTTTGCATCAAATGATGACTTAACATGATTGGTAATGGCATTAACTCAGGTGTTTCATCAGTAGCGTAACCAAACATAAGTCCTTGGTCACCAGCACCGATTTTATCAAGCTTGTCATCTTTACCTTCACGTGTTTCTAAGGAATCATCGACTCCTTGCGCAATATCAGGTGATTGTTCATCAATTGCCACCATAACAGCACAATTTTCACCATCAAAGCCATATTCACCACCAACGTAGCCGATTTCTTTGATAGTTTTACGAACTACCTTTTGAATATCAATATAAGCTGTGGTCGAGATTTCACCAACAACAACTACCAATCCAGTAGTTACTGTGGTTTCGCAAGCAACACGAGCATTCTTATCGTGTGCAAGTAATGCATCCAAAATTGCGTCACTAATCTGATCAGCAATCTTATCTGGGTGTCCTTCTGAAACAGATTCAGAAGTAAATAAATGTCTTTCGGTCAACTTAAAATTCCCCCTAAAATAATTTCGGTTACAAGGATCTAGTAGTAATGATTCCTATCGGGAACGCTCATAACCTAACAAGCTTATCATAAATTAGGTCCTTTTTAAAGTTGGTGTATTGACCTTCTGGGCCTAATTGTTTACGATTGATTTATTGTAAAAGGAGATTTATATGAATAAATTAAATTTACCCGATTTGAAAAATAAAATCGATCAAAAAACTATTCTACCGGCTGCCTTGTCAGTAGTATTCAGTTCAATAAGTTGGTATTTCAGCTACCACTTTGCGTCGTTGCGTTTAGGTAGTACAGTGCCAACTCAAATATTATTATTTTTATTTACACTAATGATGGTTTTTGTCACATTTGACCGGCTAACCAATAAATCATCACTTCGAGTGCTACTACCTTTGATTGGAATCACGCTAGCAATCGTAGTTGTCCTGCTTTTAAGTAAAGAACTTGTGATGGCTGAGCTTTGTCTATTAACCCTTGTTACTCTGTTAACCACGTTTATGAACTTTAAAGCCGTTAATGCTGTTGGACTAGCAATGTTTTCTACTTCAATTGGAGTTATCTTACCAGTCGCATTTTTTTATTTATCTAATCGATTCGTATCAGGATATTTTCTTCAAGTATGTATTGGATTAGCATTAGTTCTAAGTGTTGCATTCTTTGATATATTTATCACCAATGTAAAACCTTACCACTGGGTGCTAGCAGGTCTATCAGTTATCACAGCTGTCTTCTTATTATTTACCTTTCATGCATGGGCAGTTCTAATTACATTCGTAATGTTCGTCATTAATTGGTTCATTGCTCAAATGGATTTAAAAATTGGTATCAAATTATTGGTTTCGACAATAATTATTCTCGCATTTATTATCCTGATAAGTCTTTAAAATTATAGAAATAGCGGACAGCCTTGATGGCTGTCCTTTTTAATTAATTAAAACTAATCACCATAAAAAAAGCACATACCAATGTATGTGCTTCGGAATCGTTTAAACGACGGTCCCAACGAGACTCGAACTCGTGATCTCCTGCGTGACAGGCAGGCGTCCTAAACCAACTAGACCATGGGACCAACTAATTGCGGGAGCAGGATTTGAACCTACGACCTTCGGGTTATGAGCCCGACGAGCTACCAGACTGCTCCATCCCGCGATAATATAAAAATGACCCGTACGGGATTCGAACCCATGTTACTGCCGTGAAAGGGCAGTGTCTTAACCACTTGACCAACGGGTCATATAAAAATATGACTAAAAACTATTAACTTATAACGGAGAAGGAGAGATTCGAACTCTCGCGCCGCTTACGCGACCTACACCCTTAGCAGGGGCGCCTCTTCAGCCACTTGAGTACTTCTCCAAATGGGCCTAAATGGACTCGAACCATCGACCTCACGCTTATCAGGCGTGCGCTCTAAACCAGCTGAGCTATAGGCCCATAAAATAAAAAAGCGGGTGACGAGAATCGGACTCGCGACAACAGCTTGGAAGGCTGTGGTTTTACCACTAAACTACACCCGCATAAAATATTAAAATAATGGCGCGGGACAGAATCGAACTGCCG
>NZ_JQCQ01000047.1 GCF_001437605.1 Pediococcus argentinicus | reverse complement strand
CCCAATTAAAATTAATCTATAATTGATTGTTTCTTTTTAATAATGGAAGTATAATGTGTTCAAGAAAAATAAACGCTTCCGTTAAATCGAAAAGAGGTTTTAATTATGAATACTCAAATTAAATTTCCTTTAGTTATCGGTAAAGTTAAATCAAATATCAGAACTGCTGTAGCGATTGTTATTGCTATTTTTGTAGCGTTGTTAATGACAGGATTTGGTTATCAACCAATTTGGATGACAATCATGATTGCGATTGTGGCAATTCTGTTATTTGTTCCATTTTCCAATAGTGATTATTGGATGGTTAATGAGCATAATATTGAAGTGCATCGTTATTCAGTCTTGATATTAGACAAAGCAATTCAAATTTTGCTTAACCGGAATAGTAGTTCAATTTATGAATATAAAGATATTCAGTCAATCACCATTAATTATGTGAATAAACAACGATTTAGTGGATTAGATATTAATCCGGATATGTTTACATTGGTGATTAAGACGAGCGATGAAGTTGAAACAGTTTCAATTTCTAAAAATGTTGTCGATGATTTGCCAATGCTAACAGAGTTTTGGTCAGATCAAGGTATTGTTATCAGCGACGAGCGCCATGTGGTTGATGCGATTAAATCACATAAGAATTTATATAGTGAAATGCATTAAATTTTAAGAGTCGAGCCTAAAAACTAGGTTCGACTCTTTTTTATTTATGACTATTTCAAAATGTGTATAAAATGTGTATAATAAAAAATAGGTATTCCAATATTGAGGTGAAGTAAAGTGCCAATGAAGCCACGTCAAATGATTAGACTATTGAAACAGCATGGCTTTATTGAGAAGTCGCAGAATGGATCATCACATTTGAAAATGTATAACAGCGAAAATAATACTACAGTTATGATTCCCATTCATGCAAAAGAATTAGGTAAAGGCTTGGAGAAAGCAATTTTAAAGGAAGCCAATATAACAAAATAATAAAGAAGAAATTGAAAGGAGCTTAGATTTATGAAACCAGACGTTGTTGTTTATCCAATTGTTATGACTAAAGATGAAGATGATTATATTTTTGTGAAGGTTCCAGACCTTGAAGGTGGTTATACGCAGGGAAATGATGAAATTGATGCGATTAAAATGGCTGAAGATTTGATTGGAAACCTGTTGGAGGAAGAAACCGTCTACCCTAGGCCTTCGGAACTTACTCAAAGTGATGTTATTAATGACGAAAAAGTAGTATATGTGTCGGTTGATTTAACTAAATTTAGGAATATGTATACTAAAAAAGTAAGACGTAATGTCACGATTCCTGAATATCTGAATAATATGGCCAAAAAACAAAAGATTAATGTTTCTCAGTTGCTGACGGAAACTTTAGAAAAGAAATTTGGACTATAATATTTTAAGTTTGTATTTATGAGAGGTGATTAGGTGGATTCGGAACTAACATTTAAAAGCGGACTGAAAGATGTACTACCAACAACTTTTGGTTATATCGGAATTGGGTTGGCATTTGGAATCGTTGGAAAAACGAGTGGATTAAGTATTCTAGCAATTTTAATGATGTCATTAATGGTTTACGCTGGATCGCTTCAGTTTGTGATTGCAGGGATGCTGGCAGCCAACAGTCCAATCTTAGGAATTGTGTTTGCTGGTTTTCTAATTAACTTGCGATTTATGTTGATGAGTACCAGCATGGCGCAGTATTTCAAAAAAGAATCACTACTACAGAATATTCTGTTAGGCAGTCTGTTGACTGATGAAACCTTTGCCCTTGGGATGAATAAAATTAATTATACGGATCGAAAATTAAATCCTGTTTGGTTACACACGGCTAATATCATTTCATATTTAGTATGGGCAGCTGCATCAGTAGTCGGTGGACTGATTGGAAACTTAATACCAGACCCCAATCGATTAGGTGTTGATTTTGCATTAGTTGCAATGTTTATTGGATTGCTATATTTACAGGTGATTAGCGATCGTTCTAAGAAACTTAGTCTGCAGTTGAGCGTTATTTTATTTGTGTTAGTGGCATTCTACATATCTCTAATGTTTATGTCGTCTAATTTTGCAATATTACTAGTCACAGTTTTAGGTTGTTTGTTTGGGATGGTGTTAGAACGATGGAAATGAGTATGTACGTCTTTATGACATTTGTAGGCTGTGGACTTATCACGTGGTTATTGCGTGTGGTGCCATTTGTTCTACTGAAGAAATTTAGTTTGCCCAAATTAGCAGTCGAATTTTTGTCGTTTGTTCCAATTACAATCATGGCAGCTCTATTTTTCGAAAGCTGGTTTATCGGCCATCCAGGTCATTTACCAGAAATAAACTGGGAGAATCTGATTGCTTCTGGACCAACAGTGGTTGCAGCTGCAATCACCAAAAACTTACTAGCAATTGTAATTGTTGGTGTGATTACAATGGCTATTGTTCGACTTGTTTAAGAAATATTAATGTTGATTGATTTTTAGATATTGATCCTATATTGTTAGTTGCACAAGTAACTAACGTAACTGTGGAGGAAAATTATGAACAGTCGTAGTAATATTTTTTTAATAATCTTAGCCGTTGTTATTACAGGTGCTACTGCTGCATTTGTGACCTATAACCATACAACCGACTATTATGGACAAGTGGGCAATGTTGATAAGGTCTCAACCGATAAAGATGATCGTGGAATTTCCACTAAGACATATCAGTATAAGATTCAAGGTTACACAACCAATGGAGATTCAAAAGTATTAACCGTCAAATCATTCAATGGACATAAATTTACTAAGGGTCACTATATCCGAATGGAATGGTCGAAGTACCAAGGCGTCAGAGACTATCAAGGTATTCCACGGAGTGAGGTGCCGGGGAAGATTGCTGAGAAATTAAAATAGATTAAAAATTAGAACTGTTTATACAGTTCTTTTTTTGTATCAAATGAGTAATAATGACTTTATACATTAAAAAATGAGGTGTATCTATGACTAACATTTCTATTAAGAGAATGATGTTACCAACCTTTAAGGCTCTAAAACGACTGGGTGGTGAAGCAAAGAGAAAAGAAGTTATTGAATTAGCAATCAAAATATCAGATCTGACTGAGAGTGAGAAAGAAATTAAGCAACATGATAACGATACGCAAACACTAGCTGAGAATGATATTGCTTGGGCACGTTGGAAACTTTATAGTGCAGGATACTTGACTAGTCCTAGACGCGGAGTATGGGCACTCAGTACAAAGGGAAGGGAAATAAGTGTTGATGAGTTTGATGCAGATAGAGTAATGAAATTATCTCAGAGTAATTACAATGAAAGGGAAACTGTTCCGGGAAAGAAATCTATACCACAAGATGAAGTATGGAAAGAAGATTTGTTAAATAAAATCAAGAAAATGAGTCCACAACGTTTTGAAGAACTATCAGGTGAGATTCTGACCAAAATGGGAGTAGATGATGTTGTTGTCACACAATATGTTGGTGATGGTGGAATCGATGGCACAGGTGTTATCACAATTGATAATTTGCTAAGCTTTGGTGTTGCTTTCCAATCCAAACGATATACCAACCCAATTACTTCCGAACAGATGCGTATTTTTAGAGGATCAATGGATAATAATTACGATCGTGGAATTTATATTACTACGAGCTCGTTTAACAAGGGTGCTATTGAAACTGCAAAAAATGGTTCTACAATTGTCACGTTAATTGATGGTGAAATGTTGGTAGACCTTCTGGAAAAATATCAAATGGGTGTTAAAACGGAAACAGTTATAAAGACTGAAATAGATGACTCATTTTTTGAAGAATGAGAATGTTAAATCGTATATTTTAATATACTCAAATCTGCTAAAATGTAGTTAAACGTGTATTTTGGAGGAAACTGTGATGCCAGATGAATATCAATCAGAAGCAGAACTCGAAAAACAATTTATGAGGAAACTCAATGCTTTGGGATACAAGTCTGTTCATATTAGAGATGAACAAGGTATCTTGAATCATTTTCGTGACCTTTTAAATACTAGAAATAAAGAGAACCTAAAAGATAATGATCTATCTGATACAGAATTTGAACGAGTTCTAAATGCTTTAGTTGGGTCGAAGACACTGTATGAAATAGCGCAACAGCTGCGTGGATCTGATGTTCAACCATATGGGAAAATTGTTATCAATCGTGATGATAATTCTGAACTCTATTTAGATTTCTTTGATGGAAAAGATTTTGAAAATAATATTTATGAAGTGACACACCAAGTGACTGTAAACGCCGCATATACAAATCGTTATGATGTCACAGTGTTAGTCAATGGATTACCAATTGTTCAAGTCGAGCTAAAAAGACGTGATGTTGACTTCACCCAGGCATTTAATCAAGTTATTCGTTATCGTGATGAATCTTTCAGACAACTTTACCGATTTGTGCAATTATTTGTTATTTCCAACGGATCCGACACCCGTTATTTTGCTAATGGGGATGGTAAGTTAAATTCCAACTTTATTTTCTATTGGACCGATGTTAATAACCATTGGCTGAATGATATTGATGCTTTTAGTGCATCATTTTTTGATGTAAAAAGACTACATAGCTTAATTGCAAAATATACAATTTTTGATGGTGATCATCAACGGATGATGATCATGAGACCATATCAGGTTTATGCAACGGAAGCCATTGTTAAGCAGGCTAAAGAACACCCGGATGAAAACGGATATGTATGGCACACAACTGGCTCAGGAAAGACAATTACTTCCTTTAAGGCGAGCCGTATTTTAGCTCAAGAAACGGATGCAAAAAAAGTTATTTTCTTAATTGATCGATCCGATTTGGATATTCAAACATCAAAGAATTTTAACTCATATTTGCCTAAAACAGTTAGTAATGAACCAGCGTTAGATCAAACAACTAATACACGTAAATTAGTTGAACAACTAAGAAGTTCGGATACTTCACTGATTATCACAACGATTCAAAAGATGAATAATGCAATTGCAAATGATCGGTACAAAGATATCCTGACACCCTTACAAGATCAACGTATTATTTTCATTGAAGATGAAGCACATCGTAGCCAGTTTGGTGAAATGCGTAAAAATGTAAATCGATGGTTCCATAATTCACAACACTTTGGATTTACTGGAACACCGATCTTTGCAGAAAATGTTGGCCCAGATGGTAGGACTACTGAAACTCTATATAATAAGGAACTCCATAAATATTTAATTAAAGACGCTATTAGAGATCATAATGTTCTTGGGTTCAGTATCCAATATATCAACACTATTAATAGAAAAGAAGAATTACTTGATGGCAATGATGAAGTGTCTGCCATTGATACGAAGGAAGTCCTTGAAAGTGATGATCGACTTCGTAAAATTGTAAAACACATTATAAATAACCATAATTCAGTTACACATAAAAAGCATTACAATGCTATTTTAACTGTTCAAAGTACTGAACTCGCACTTAAATACTATCGCTTGTTTAAAGAGTTAGACCCTATTAACGCGGTCAAAGTAACTACAATTTTCACGTGGGCAGCTAACGAAGATACTAATGAAGAAAACCAAGGAAAAGAAGATTTAACTTCTAGACACGGCTTGGATAGCGTCATTAAGGATTACAATCAACAATACAATACTTCTTTTAGTACTGATAACTTTAAAGATTACTTTTCTGACGTTTCAAAACGGATGAAAGAGCATTCTGATGCTACTCCAAACGATAATATTGATATTCTAATTGTCGTGAATATGTTTTTGACTGGCTTTGATTCACCAAGATTATCGACGCTCTATGTCGACAAAAAATTGCAGTGGCATGGATTAATTCAGGCTTTCTCTCGAACTAATCGAGTGGAAGGCCATGCTAAGCCATTTGGAAATATTGTGGCTTATCGAGATATTAAACGGAATACAGATGATGCTGTTCAACTGTTTTCAGCTGGATCTAGTGAAGCATTCTTTGTTCCAAGTTATGCAGAGTTGTTGAATGACTATAAGGAAGCTGTTAGCAATCTTCATGAAGTGGTTCAAAAACCGGAAGATGTGGATAAGCTGTTTGATTTAGGTGATGATGCGTTAAAAGAGTTTGTAATCGCATTTCGCTCTATTTTACAGATTCACAACAAGATTCGGGTATACGACGATTTTACGTGGAAGGATCTTGCTGGAGAGTTCACTGACGGTGAATTACAGAGCCTGCGGGGGAAGTACTCGACAGTATACCATAGTCTGTATGACAACAATGATCACCCGGAAAAAGCTTCAGTGCTGGACGATATAGATTTTGAGTTAGATCTCTTAGCGGTTGATAAAATTGATGTTCGATACATCGTTAATTTAGTTAAATCAATTAATGTTGAAAATGAAGACAATATGAACGCTGATCGTCAAAAAATCAAACGCTTATTGGATAATGCTGATAGTCCCGAATTAAGAACTAAAGCAGAGTTGTTGTCGAAATTCTTGGACGAAGTTGTTCCAACTTTAAAGGCTAATGACAATGTGTCTAAAGCGCTTAGTGGATATCTGGAAGATCAACGTAACGGTTCCATCAAACAGTTTTCTGAAGATACAAAAGTGCCAGCTAGTGTGATTAATGAACAAGTTGGTACTTATGAATTCTATGGTAAGCCTGATGATCGAGTTTTGAATGAAGTCTTTAACGAGGCAGGATACGGCTTTAAGGAAAAACTAACTTTAAAGAAACGGGTTGTTAGTTTTATTGAAGACACGGTTAAAAAATATAACATTTTTAGTTAATGGAGAATTTAAATATGGAAGAAACGCACGTAACACAGGCACAGCAACAATCTGATTTGCAAAAGCAATTATGGGCTGTGGCCAATGATTTGCGGGGTAATATGGATGCGAGTGAGTACCGAAACTATATTCTAGGACTAATCTTCTATAGATTTCTATCTGATAAGGTAGAAAGTTATGCTTCAGATCTTTTGAAAAATGATGATATGACTTTTACTGAAGCATACGCTGATTCTGATATACAAGAAGGATTGAAAGATGAAGTTATAAAAACGTTAGGGTTCTTTATTGAACCGCAATATCTTTATTCAACGTTAGTAGAAAACATTCATGCTGGAAACTTCGATATTGAAACATTACAGATAGCTGTAAATGAAGTGCAAAATTCAACGATCGGATTTGAATCAGAATCTGATTTCAGAGGTTTGTTCACTGATATGAATCTCTCTTCTAATCGTTTAGGAAATACAGTCGCTAAACGAAGTGAGTTGATTGCTAAAGTAATGTTGAACTTAGCAGATATTCCATTTAATCAATCAGATGCCAAGATCGATGTACTTGGAGATGCCTACGAATACTTAATTGGGCAATTTGCTGCTTCTGCTGGTAAAAAAGCGGGCGAGTTTTATACTCCTCAACAAGTTTCAAAGATTCTAGCAGGAATCGTAACAATGGGAAAAGATAAAATTCAGAGTGCCTATGATCCAACAATGGGATCTGGATCTTTGCTGTTGCGTGTTGGAGATCATGCCCAGATTGGTGAATATTACGGACAAGAATTAAACGACACTACGTACAATTTGGCTCGAATGAATTTGCTGATGCATGGTGTTAGTTATAATCGTTTCGATGTTTATAACGGAGATACTCTAGAAGATGATCGTGCTGGAGATAAACAATTTGACGTAGTTGTTGCAAACCCTCCATATTCTGCTAAATGGAATACTGAAGGAAAATTAGATGACGAGCGTTTTAGAAAATATGGTAAAACTGCACCTAAATCTAAGGCTGATTTTGCCTTTGTAGAACATATGTTATTTCATTTGAAACAAGATGGGACTATGGCTGTTGTACTGCCTCATGGTGTTCTGTTCCGTGGTGCTGGTGAAGGACAGATTAGAAGGTACATGATTGAAAAAGACAATGTACTGGATGCGGTAATTGGATTGCCTGCTAACTTATTCTTTGGAACTTCAATTCCAACGACTATTTTAGTTTTTAAAAAGAACAGAACAAGAAAAGATATTTTCTTTATCGATGCATCAAGTGATTTTGAAAAAGGAAAAAATCAAAATAGATTAACCGATGCCAATGTTGAAAAGATTTTAAAAACGTACCAAGATCGTCAAGATATTGAGAAATATAGTCACGTTGCTGAAATGTCAGAAATTGAAGAGAATGAATTTAATCTCAACATTCCACGTTATGTAGATACGTTTGAAGAAGAACCACCGGTTGATGTTGATAAATTAGTTAAAGATATGACTGAAACAGATGCTGAAATTAAACAGTTAGAATCTGAATTTAGCTCAATGTTGCAAGACTTAACTTCTCAAGACGCTGACGCTCAACAGCAGCTTAACCAGATTAAGGAGTTATTTAAATGAGTTCAGAAAAAAACACTCCAAAAATAAGATTTAAAGGTTTTACTGATCCTTGGGAACAGCGTAAG
>NZ_JQCQ01000046.1 GCF_001437605.1 Pediococcus argentinicus | reverse complement strand
TGTTCGGATTAATTATAGAATTTGCCACAGTAAAATACCGATTAACTTAAAGTAACTTTTCTTTCTGTTCATTACACAATTAGTTATGTAATGAATATTGCTCCTGCTATCTTCGCGTTATTTTTCCCCTCTCAAGAAAATCACCAAACTTGGCATTTCCCCACCTAACCCATATAATTAAAAAACAATCATTGCATTGAAAACGTTTAACAAGGAGGACGACCATGCATTTAGTTCAAGCATTTTTACTTTCATTTACCGCATTTTTTGCAATTATGAACCCCTTTGCTAACTTGCCAATGTTCGTCAGTTTGACTGCTGATAACAGTCGCAAGGAAATCAACGCGATTGCCCGACTGGCTTTTATCGTGGCGACCGTCATCGTGGTACTGTTTGCCTTTCTCGGAAATTACATCTTCACCATTTTTGGTATCAACCTTGCTGCACTCCGCATCATGGGCGGAATCATTTTAGGATTGATTGGTTACCACATGATTCAAGGTAACGTTTCGCCGATCCAGCACGATCCCGAAAAATCCGTTAAGGATTCCGTCAACAGTAATAACAACAACTTCGCGATTTCCCCGCTAGCCATGCCAATTTTGGCCGGCCCCGGAACCATTGCCACCACCATGAACTTGGCTAGTGGAACCAACCCCTTCGTCGTTGTGGCCGCGTTCGTTGTTTTAGCAATCATTGCTTACTTCATTTTTATCTACGGTGAACAAATCATGGACAAGCTCGGCAACAACATCATGAACGTAATCACCAAGCTAATGGGGCTGATTTTAGCAACCATCGGCGTCAAAATGCTGATTGTGGGTGTGCAAGCCGCCTTCCACCTTTAAAATAAAAAAGCACCCCCAAAGTCGGCTAGTTCATGAGCATTAACAAGGAATAGGTGGTTATGCATGAACATGGTTACTAATTACCTATTAAGCGGCGCAAACTGACTTTGGGAACACGTCTTGGCTCTATTATTTAAAAATGTTTTCCACTTTAATTTTATTATCAATCGTTTAAGAACGGCGAATTAACGCCGTTCTTTTTATTGAGCAAAATTTTGCATAACGTTCGCAAATTTCACAGCTTTAACCGATGCTGTCCTCCATCTGAAACTTAATCAACCGGTCTAATTCCACGGCGTATTCCATGGGCAATTGCTTAGTGAAGGGCTCCAAAAATCCCATAATGATTAATTGAGAGGCGGTCGCTTCGTCTAATCCCCGACTTTTCAAGTAGTACAGTTGGGCTTCAGAGATTTTCGAAACGTGGGCCTCGTGTTCAATCGTGCCGTCGCTCGTTTCGATGTCGTTAACTGGGAAAGTATCGCTGGCACTGTCTTGGTCCATCAAAATTGTATCACACTCAACGTGGGACTTAGCCCGTTTGGCCGCCTTAGTGTACTTAATCAATCCCCGGTAGTCTGCCCGACCGCCGTTATGGCAGATTGCTTTTGAAACAATCGTGCTATGGGTGTTCGGTGCTAAATGGATCATCTTGGCGCCGGTATCCTGGTGCATGTTGGCACCCGCCGCCGCAATCGACAGCATTGAACCGGTGGCGCCCGCGCCCGTTAGGTAAATGCTGGGGTATTTCATGGTGACCTTTGAGCCTAAATTGCCGTCGACCCATTCCATGGTGCTATTTGCTTCGGCCTGGGCCCGCTTGGTTTCTAAGCTGTACACATTCGTTGACCAATTTTGAATCGTTGTATAGCGACAATAGGCATCCTTTTTAACGAACACTTCTACAACCGCGGCGTGCAGACTATCCTCCGCATAATTTGGCGCGGTGCATCCCTCAACGTAGTTAACACTGCCACCTTCGTCGACGATAATTAGGGTTCGTTCAAACTGCCCCGTCCGACCCGCGTTAATCCGGAAGTAGCTTTGGATCGGCACGTCGGCATGCACATTTTTCGGCACGTATAGAAAGGTTCCACCCGACCAAACAGCGGTATTCAAGGCGGCAAACTTATTATCGCTTGCGGCAATTAATTTACCAAAGTACTGTCGGACTAGTTCCGGATGCTGTTTCAAAGTTGAATCAGTATCCATGAAAATGATTCCCTGACTTTCTAAATCCTGTTTGAGGTTGTGGTAAACCGCTTCGGATTCGTACTGTGCCGCCGAACCGGCTAAGTACTTTCGTTCAGCTTCTGGAACCCCGATTCGTTCAAAGGTAGTCTTGATTTCGTCGGGCACGTCCTCCCAGTTGCGAGCAATGCGATCCGTTGCCCGCTGGAAATATTTAATTTCGTTCAGATCAATCTCACTAAGGTCTGGTCCAAAGCTCGGCATGGGCATGGATTGGTAAATTTGATAGGCCTGTAACCGTAAGTCTAGCATCCATTGGGGCTCGTGCTTCGCCCGTGAAATGGCTTGGATGGTTTCCTCGTTAATCCCGACCCCGGTTGAAAAGACCGGCCGGACGTCATCCATCGGTCCCCATTCGTCCTTAAAATTTCCTGGTTGCGTTGTACTAACTTCATCCATCAAAAACTTCCCCCTTCTCCTTTAAACCTTCTGCAAGCGCGTGCCAGGCTAAGGTTCCGCACCGCACCCGAGTCGGAAACTGATGCAGACTAGCAAAAGCCGCTAAATCCCCCAGCTGATCGGGATCACAATCCTTTTGTAACACTAAATTTTGGAAATTTTCCCAGAGTTGGTGGGCATCCGCTAAGGTGCGGCCGTTTAATTGCGCAACCATCATACTTGCCGATGCCATGCTGATCACACAGCCCGCCCCCGTGAAACCCAGTTGCTGGATCCGTTGTGCGTCAACTTCGGCATAAACCGTAATCTCGTCGCCACATTCGGGATTGCGCAACGCCCCGACACAATTTGCGTGGGGGACTGTCCCGTAGCCCACCGGGTTCTTAGCGTGGTTTAAAATAACTTTTTGGTATAACTCTTGTAAATTGTTCATGATAAAATTCTTCCCCCTTGTTCTACCGCGTCCACTAAGCGTTGCAGATCGGCAACCTGATTTTCGAAGGTGAAGCTCGCTCGCATGACGCTACTAACGTTCAAAGCTTGCATTAATGGTTCCGCACACAGGTGTCCGGCGCGCACGGCCACTCCTGAAGCATCTAAAATCGTGGCCACATCATGGGCGTGGTGTTTACCGACGTTAAAGCTAACCACTCCCACCCGTTGCTGATAATCTAACGGGCCGTAAATTTTAACCTCCGGCACTTCCTGGAGTTCGGTAAGTAAAAACTGCATTAAGCGTGCTTCATGTTTTTGAATAGCGGCAAAGTCCTGTTTTTCTAGATACTTCACGGCCGCTCCTAGCCCTAATACGCCAGCAACGTTGGGGGTCCCCGCTTCTAAACGGATTGGTAACGGCTGAAAAGTTGCCGAAGTTGGCGTAACTAAGTCGACCATTTCGCCGCCAAAACGGACCGGTTCCATCTCCTCTAACCGAGCTAGCTTGCCATAGAGCACCCCAATCCCCGTGGGACCAAACATTTTATGCCCGGAGAACGAGAGAAAATCGGCGTCCATGGCGGTAACGTCAATTGGCAAATGGGCGGCCGCTTGGGCAGCGTCCACCACTAAGATTCCATCATACTGATGAACTAGTTGGGCAACCTTTGCCACGTCAACCACCGTCCCTAACACGTTGGAAACCATCGTGAGCGCAACTACCTTGGTATGCGTATTGATAAGCTCTGCTAATTGAGCATAATCCAGGTTACCTTGCGAATCCATTCCCACCATTCGCAGGCGTGCCCCAGTTTGGGCAGCCACCCGTTGCCAAGGCACTAGGTTAGAATGGTGTTCGAGTACACTGACGATAATTTCGTCACCCGGATGCAACCGTGGCTGTGCATAGCCGAAGGCAACCTGGTTTAACGCGTCGGTAGTCCCGCTGGTAAAAACGACCGACTCTGGTTTGGGAGCATGCAGCCACTGGGCGATTTGTTCACGAACCGCTTCATAAGCGCTGGTGACCCGGCCCGCAAGCTGATAAATCCCCCGATGGACGTTAACCTTGTTAAACCGGTAATACTCGTCAATTACCGCTAAAACTTCCTCTGGCATGGGGGTGGTCGCCGCGTTATCTAAATATGTTAAGCCTTGGTAGTCCGTCATCTTAGCCAACCTCCCCGTTGCGCAAACGCCAAATCGGTTCCATAAAGTTATCAATTAAAATTTGCTTTGCCGTCGCCATTGGCAATCCCCGACTTTGTAAGTAGTAAATTTCGTCTTCGTCATACTGGCCGACACTAGCAGCGTGGCCGGCTCGGACGTCGTTTTCGTCAATCACTAAGACCGGGTTAACGCTGCCCTTAGCATGCGGTTCTACGGTCATTAACCGACTTTCCTGGTCCGCGTCCGCATCACTGGCCCCGTGATCAATTTGGCCAATGCTCGTAAAGTTGACCCGGGAATTTTCGTACAAAACTCCCCGCATGTTGATTCGGCTAAAAGTATGTTGGCCCAAATGCTTAATTTTACCACGGATGCCCACCCAGTCATCTTGGTAGCCGTAACGCGCCAAGTTAAGGGTTGCCCGACTGCCGGTTCCAGCAAGCGTTACGTTTAAATCACCCAACAGCTGGCCCTTCGTTTGCGGCCACAAGGACCAATCGAGGTTAGCATCCCGAGCACTCACAAAATCACCTAGCAATAAACTTTGGGTAGCCTGGTGACTTTGCGTGTCGGTGATGAGTGTCAAATTACTTTCGTCCGCTAAGGTTCCCCCAATCAAACAGTTGGATTGGGGCACTTCTCCCGCTAAATCTAGCGTTAACTTCGTGGTCAGCCGACTATGGTCTCCTAAATCAAACCAAACTGTCCATTCCACGGGAAGAGTTGACTCCGTTCGCAAGGTTAAGTTTAGCGCTGGTGTAATTTCCGCGCGGTCCGGCAAACTGATTACCATGCCCTGGACTGGGTTTTGCAAGTGCTGTTGCACAAATTGGTTGTCCGTGGAAGCTAGTAATTGGGGCAGCCCGGATAGTTCCGCTGTCGCACCATTAATGCGCCGGACCGTACCTCCCGCTGCATTAATGGCTTGTAAAGCTTCCGCGTTGGCCTCCCAGTCCCAGGCGGCGCTGGAAGAATCCGGCAAGGTAAAAGCTGCGGGGTCATACCGAATTCCTAAAATCCGGGGATAGCTTGCGGTCGTCGTTTTATTCAAGGGAATTGCCATGGCTGGTTTCACTTCCTAACGTTTCCTCTAATTCAGCGTAGCCAGTCTTTTCCAGATCCGTAGCTAGTTCGGGGCCGCCGCTTTTAACAATCCGGCCATCCATCATGATGTGCACCACGTCAGGCACCACGTAGTTCAACAGGCGCTGGTAGTGCGTAACCATCAAGCAGCTAAAGGTGGTACTGCGCATTGCGTTGATCCCCTTTGCCACAATTTTGAGGGCGTCAATATCTAATCCGGAATCAATTTCATCTAAAATAGCCATCTCGGGTCTTAACATCATCATTTGCAGGATTTCGTTACGCTTTTTTTCACCACCGGAAAAATCGGCGTTAAGCCCCCGGTCCGCATATTCCGGATTAATTTCTAAAAATTCCATGTTCGCTTTAAGCTGTTTTAAAAAGGGCAGTACGGCAACCGGTTGGCCTTGGTTACGTGCGTTTAACGCTGCGTGAATGAAGTCGGCGTTGGAAATTCCCGCAACCTCCATCGGATACTGCATCGCTAAAAAGACTGCCGTCCGGGCCCGTTCGTCCACGCTCATTTCCGTAATGTCTTGCCCGTCTAACCAAATCTGGCCATCTACAATCTCGTAGAGCGGGTTTCCCATAATCGTTTCCGAAAGCGTTGACTTCCCAGTTCCGTTAGGTCCCATCAACGCGTGTATTTCTCCTGGATTAATCTGTAAATTAACCCCGTTTAAAATGCGCTCGTCACCCGCATTGACCTTTAAATTTCTAATTTCTAACTTACTCATCAAATTCTCCTACCTTAACGAAGCAATTTATCCCAAATGACGACTTGGTTTGCGGCTAACGATTTAGGCACGTCGATAATTCGTTGGTTGGAACTTCCCCGGAATTGAAGCGTCAAATCTTTTTTAGCTTCTAAAAAACGGCCGTCCACCAAAATATCTAGTTCACTTAACAATTCCAATTTATCGTAAGATTCCTGCATCAATTCGTCCCAGGTGTAACCGGTCCACGACCAGATGTCCTTGTCGTGCCCAAATTCTTGACGCAACCGCCGGACTAGCCGCAAGCAAACCTGCGTGTTTAAGAAGGGTTCTCCGCCTAACAAGGTCAGCCCCTGTACGTAACTTTGCCCCATGTCTTCGATAATTTGGTCTTCTAATTCCTGCGAATAGGGGCGTCCGTAATGGAAATTTTGCGCCGCCTTGTTGTAGCACCCCGGACAGTTGAATAAACAACCCGAAACGTACAAACTGCAACGAATGCCTTCCCCGTCAACCATGTTAAACGGCTTATAGTCGGCAATGTATTCTAAACTGCGATCCTTCGCCAGCCATTCTTGCGGCTGGGGATTTCTCGGTGTCCGTACTCGTCGTTGTCTAACCACGTTTTCACCCCTATTTCATATTTTTAACCCGTGATGAAATTTCTTTGTGCCGTCCGTGAACCATTGGCCGAATAATTGGGTTTCCTAAGTAACCACAAGTCCGTTTAACCACGTCACAAGTTTTGGGGTCGCGATTCCCACATTGTGGGCATTCAAAACCGCGAGCCGTGGGTTTAAAGTCGCCATCGAAACCACATTTATAACAGTGGTCGATCGAAGCGTTTGTTCCTAAATAACCCACGTGGTCATAAGCCCAGGTCCAAACCGCTTCTAAAGCAGCCGGATTTTGTTTTAAATTCGGGTACTCACAGTAGTGAATAAAGCCGCCGGCCGCGTACTTCGGGTACTCCTCTTCAAAAGTAAGTTTTTCAAACGGAGTCGGATCTTTCCGGACGTCGTAATGGAAACTGTTAGTGTAGTATTCCTTTTCGGTAATGTCCTTGATCTTGCCAAATTTTTCAATATCATCCTCACAGAAGGTATCCGTCAGGGATTCGGCTGGCGTGGAGTAAACGCTGAAATGGTAGCCGTACTCTTTTTCCCAAGCTAGGCACTGTTCGTACAGGTACTTCACGATTGAAACCGTGAAATCGTGGGCTTCCTGATTATCTTCCCAATCCGGACCGAAAAAGGCGGTTCCCACTTCGTACAATCCAATGTAACCTAACGATATGGTCGCCCGCCGGTGGTTAAACAGTTGGTCCACGTCTTCACCATCTTTGAGGCGGACCCCAAAGGCACCGTGCTTATACAAAATCGGCGCGTTTTGCGGTTGGGTATCCCGGCAACGTCTAATCCGGAAAAGTAAGGCTTTTTTCGCTAACGCCACCCGGTCTTCCATAATCTCCCAAAAGACTTCCCGATCACCCTGGGCTTCAATCGCAATCCGTGGTAAGTTGACGGTTACGACCCCTAAATTCATTCGGCCGCTATTAACTTCTTCGCCATCAGCGTTCTTCCACGCTTGTAAGAAACTCCGGCAACCCATGGGCGCCTTGAAGTTTCCGGTTAATTCCACAATTTTGTCGTACATTAAAACGTCGGGATACATCCGCTTAGTTGCGCACTCTACGGCCAACTGTTTGATATCGTAGTTGGGATCTTCTGGATTTAAATTTATCCCGCGCTTAATTGAAAAGACCAACTTCGGGAAAATTGCGGTCCTATGCTGCTTTCCGAGCCCCTTAATGCGAACTTTTAAGATTGCCTTTTGAATTTCCCGTTCGATCCACGAAGTTCCCAGACCAAATCCCACCGTGGTAAACGGCGTTTGTCCGTTGGAGGAAAACAGCGTGTTAACTTCGTACTCTAACGCTTGCATTGCGTCGTAAATATCTTTCTTGGTTTTTTCCTTAGCAAAGGCTTCCCGTTGTTCGGGGAGCACCCATTTTTCGGCTTCCTTCAAGTGCTTTTCGTAATTTAATTTTGCGTAAGGCGCCAACATTTCATCCGTCCGGTCTGACGAACAACCTCCGTATTGGCTCGATGCCACGTTCGCAATAATCTGCGACATTTGGGCGGTTGCCGTTTGAATCGACTTAGGTGACTCCACTTCCGCGTTTCCAATCTTAAAACCATTCGCTAGCATAATCTTGAAGTCAATCAAACAGCAGTTGGTCATTGAAGTTAGCGGTGAATAGTCCAAGTCATGAAAATGAATGTCGCCACGCAAGTGGGCCCTTGCTACGGTCTGTGGCATCATTGTTAACCCGAATGATTTGCCGACCATTCCGGCCGTTAAGTCCCGACGGGTGCTGAAAATATTACTGTCCTTATTAGCATTTTCGTGAACTACCGTATCCCTTCCATCGAATAACTGGCTTAATTTATTTTGCGGGTCAATCGCGGCCTGCCACTTGGCTTCATCGGCTTGCCGATATTCAGCATATTTTTCCCACAAGTCGTCCCGTTGATAATCATGGAGGATCGCTTTGAAGACTGCCCGAATTTGTTCTACCGTTAGTAGTGACGCCATTTGCGTCAACCGTTCTAAAATTGCTTGCGTAATTTTTCGCCGTTCAACCTCGTCCGTGGTTAATTGATCAACCACTAGCGCGATTTTATAGGGGTAAAATTGCATCCTTTCCCCATCTGCTTTAACTACTTGTTTTTGACGTAATTCAGTCCAAGCGTCGGTTGCGATTGCTTGCGAATTGATCATTTTAACCACCCGTCCTTTTCTAATTTTTTATTCCAATCTCGTTCAATTCTCGCTATAATAAAAAACGTTATTATTTTCTGTTTATTTAAAGCTGTTTGATATTCGAAACTGGCTTGATTGGTTTCTCTTCACATCATAGATTACTCCGATTTCGCAAAAAGATAAAGGTTGAAAACACAAGATACATGTGCTTAAAGAACGATCATCCACTATATATAGTGTATGCAACGTAATTTAAAATAACAATCAAAAACCTGTTCATTGCAGTTTAGTTGCGGACCAGGTTTTTAATTTGGCAAATTCTATAATTAATCCGAACA
>NZ_JQCQ01000045.1 GCF_001437605.1 Pediococcus argentinicus | reverse complement strand
GCTATTTTTTATCTTTCTGTTTTAGCTATTTTTTATCTTTCTGTTTTAGATTGCTCTTTCTTCTGAAACTAACATCAAATGGCCCTGACATCTACTACAAACATATCGTTTAGTATCAATGTGTCGACGTCGAATATAAGACTGTCCACACCTTTGACAAACATACTCTAGTTTTAATTTTGAACGGATATGTGTTTGCGTATTAAATGGAGCATATCGTAATCCCCCCACCTGCAACAACAATTGTTTAAAATGAGGATTTTGATGACTTGGTTTCTCACCACTTAAATGAACGAAGTAATGAACTAGTTCATGTTTAATTACGCCTTCTAAAGTATCCATTCCAAAATCACTCAACATTAAAGGATTGATATCAATATGATGATCATTCAAATGGTAACGTCCACCCGTTGTTCTTAAACGTTTATTAAAGTAAGCCTGATGTCTAAATGGACGATGAAAACTATCTAAAGCAATCCGTTCTACTAATCTTTGTAATTCTGTATCCGTCAATCTTTTTCTCCGTTAATCCTTTTTAACCATTGTTAATTGAATTCGATGCCGGTTCTCGTCCACGCTTTCAACCCAAACAGTTACAATATCACCAACTGAAACAACTTCACTAGGCTTTTTAATAAATCGATTGGTTAATTTTGAAATGTGTACTAAACCATCCTGTTTAACACCGATATCCACAAATGCGCCGAAGTCGACTACGTTTCGAACAGTACCTTGAAGTTCCATCCCCGGTTTCAAATCTTCCATTGTTAGAACGTCTGAACGAAGTAATGGAGCCGGCATTTCATCACGTAAGTCACGACCTGGCTTTTGTAAGTCACTGATGATATCAGTCAGTGTTTCTGTTCCAACACCCAACTTATCAGCTAACTCGCTAATGTTAACTTGTTTTAGTGTTGCATTCGTTTCCGGCGTACCAATATCTGAAGTCTTAAGTCCTAACTCAGTCAAAATCTGTTTAACTGTTGCATAACTTTCTGGATGAATATCAGTATTATCCAGTACATTTTTACCATCAACGATTCTCAAGAAACCAACCGCCTGTTCAAATGCTTTCGGTCCTAAACGTGGCACCTTTTTAAGTTGGTTACGTGCATCATACCGACCATTTTCATCCCTAAAATTAACAATGTTTTGAGCTGTGGTTTTGGTTAATCCTGAAATGTGAGTTAATAACTCTGGACTAGCGGTGTTCAAATTAACACCAACCTGATTTACTGCTGTTTCAACAACGGTATCCAATTGCTCGGTCAAATCTTTTTGTGGCAAATCATGTTGGTACTGACCAACACCAACTGCTTGCGGGTCAATTTTAATTAATTCCGCCAGTGGATCTTGTAGTCGGCGACCAATACTAATAGCACTCCGTTCTTCAACATGTAATTCTGGGAATGCTTCTCGAGCAGCCTTACTTGCTGAATAAACTGAGGCCCCAGCTTCGTTAACGATCACATAGTAAATATTACGATCAATCTTCTTTAATACATCTGCTACAAATTCTTCTGACTCACGGCTAGCTGTTCCATTCCCAATCGCAATCATTTCAACCTGATATTTATTTAGAAAATCAGTAAATTGTTGAGCAGCTGCGGCACGTTTATTAGCTGGAGCTGGTTTATGAGGGTAAATAACTAATTTATCTAGAAATTTACCGTTTTGATCGACAACGGCTAACTTACAACCAGTTCTGTAAGCTGGATCGAATCCAAGGACAACTTTTCCCTTCAAGGGTGCCTGCATCAACAAGTGATACAGATTTTCACCAAACACTTCAATCGCTTGGTCACTAGCCTGCTCGTTTAACTCACCACGAAGTTCACGTTCAATTGCGGGACCGATAAAACGTTTGTATGCATCTTGATATGCTTCTTCTACAACTGAAACTGATTCTCCAGCGTGTGATCCAATAATTCTAAAATGAAGGAAACGGTCAATTCCGTCTGTATTAACCTCAATTTTTGCACGAAGTATTTTTTCTTTCTCACCACGATTAATTGCTAAGACCTGGTGAGAGGCTAGTTTATTTAGTCGTTCATTAAAATCGTAATATAACTTATAAGTTCCGTTTTCATCGAGTTCTTCACCTTTTGATTTAACAGTTGATGTTAATTGACCGTTATTACGAGTGAATTTTCGAATCCATTCTCTGAAATCAGCATTATCACCAAAGGCTTCAGCTAGAATCTCATGCACACCTTCTAAAACACTATCAGTATCTGGTAGGTCATCGTCCGGTTTAATATATTTTTCGGCTTCAGCGGTTAGTCCGGCATTATGAAATTCCAATACCCATTTTGCAAGTGGTTCTAACCCTTGTTCTTTGGCAATTGTAGCTTTAGTACGACGCTTTTGTTTATATGGAAGATACAAATCTTCGACTGTTTGTAATACGTCGGCATTTTCAATGGCCTTTTGTAGTTCAGGAGTTAGTTTTTCTTGTTCACCGATAATCTTAATTACATCAGCTTTACGTTTTTCGAGCGTTTCAACTTGATGGTAAGTACTTTGAATATCGCGAATTTGAACTTCATCTAAACTATGCGTCCGTTCTTTTCGATAACGAGCAATAAAAGGAACGGTATTACCTTCTTCCAGTAACTCTAAGGTAGCCTTGATTTGATTAGCTTGGTATCCAGATAGTTGTTTCTTAACAATTTGAAATACTTTTTCTTCCACGAAATGACGCTCCTTTAATTAAATGCACACTTAAACGACCAAAGACCTGTGACAAGTTAGTCTTGTACACAGGTCTGGTTTGAAAATTTTAAATAAGATTATCATAGTAGCATATTCATGATTCGCGTTAAAGCACTAGTAACCTTTTCCATATCTTGTTCTTGATCAGCTTCGGATTGATTGAACTTCTGTTCATTAACCGTTTGTTTTTCAGGATCAACGGCGTCCACCATGTCCTGACAAGCACTTGTATAGTTCTTAAAAGCTGATTGAAATTGGCGATGCTTTCCAATTAGCTGAACTGGTGCCTGCGCTTTTTGGATAATATCCTCACATTTACGATAAGCATCAGTCGCAATTTGAAAATGATCTTTAATTTCTGATAATTTATCAGTTCCTAATTCAGAAACTTTATTGTTTTTCAAAGCTTCTTTTAGTTGTTGGAAGAATGGATCAACTTGATCACCTGTCTTTTCAACAATATCTGTTACTGTTGTAATCGAATTAGCATACTTTTGAATATTGTTAGTTCGCATCTTATCTACTCCTCTTTCATTCTGCGTTTAATTATACCGCATGAAAGAATTTTCGTTGAACAAATTTCACAATTTCAACAATTACAACCATTGAAACTGATGATGCTAAAACAATTAACCATTGGAAACCGTCTAAATGAGAAACGTGGAAAATATCATTTAAGCCCGGCACAATAATTGTTAATGCCAATAGAGCAAATGAAATTACAATTGACCAATTAAAGAACTTATTCTTCAGTGTTGTTGCACTAAAGATTGATCCATGAATTGATTTGGAGTTAAAGGCATGGAACAATTGAATCAATCCTAATGTTGCAAAGGCCATCGTCAAAGCGTCGGCATGGACTAATTGACTGCCTGAATGAACAGGGAAAGCTAAGGCCATCGCGTAAACAAATAGAGTGATAGCTCCCTCTAAGAGTCCTTGGTAGATAATATTGCTTGAGACTCCACCAGACAGGAAGCTCGCCGATTTGCCACGTGGCTTTTGTTGCATAGAATTCTTTTCAGCCGGTTCAAGTCCTAATGCAATCGCGGGGAACGTATCAGTTACCAAATTAATCCATAGGATATGGACTGGTGCTAAAATCTGCCATCCCATCATTGTCATTACAAATAGGGTTAAAACTTCACCTAAGTTAGCTGACAAGAGGTATTGAATTGCTTTTTGGATATTAGCAAATACTTTTCGTCCTTCTTCAACAGCAACTACAATAGTTGAAAAGTTATCGTCGGCCAGAATCATATCACTAGCACCCTTAGAAACTTCAGTACCAGTAATTCCCATTGCAACACCAATATCTGCTTGTTTAAGTGAAGGTGCATCATTAACACCATCACCAGTCATTGCAACAATCTTACCTTTTTTCTGCCAAGCGTTCACAATTCGAACTTTATGTTCTGGGGCCACACGAGCATAGACCGAATATTGGTTAACTCGTTTAGCCAACTCATCATCACTCATTGAATCAAGTTCGGCACCAGTAATGACAGCCGTATTCATTTCTTCATCCGTAATCATGCCCAAACGTTTTGCAATCGCACCGGCAGTATCGCGGTGATCACCAGTAATCATCAACGGACGAATACCAGCTTCTTGTGCTTCTTTGACGGCTTGTGAAACTTCTGGTCGTTCCGGATCAATCATTCCAATTAAACCAGCAAAAATTAAATCTTTTTCAACTGCTTCACTAGTTAATTCAGTTGGAACTTCATCCAAAATTTGGTAAGCAAAACCTAAAACACGAATCGCTTTAGTTGCTAAATGATGGTTAGTATCTTGAATTAACTTAATTTCAGCATCATCCATTGGTGAAACCTCACCAGCAACATCAAAGCTAGTTGTTCGTTTTAATAACTCATCTGGTGCACCTTTCACTGTTAGCAAATACTTACCGTTTCCTAAATCATTGACGGTCGACATCAATTTACGCTCTGAATCGAAAGGCACTTCTGCTAAACGTGGTAATTTAGCAATTACATCGTCAGAACTGTACTGTTGACCATCATTAAATGAAATCAAAGCTGTTTCAGTTGGATCACCAACCAAACCGTCGTCCGTTTTCTTCGTATCATTATTTAAAATCATTAAATCAAATAAACGATGATTAGCAGTTAAATCTGCTGGTTTCACAGTTCCCGCATCTTGCAGTTGATTATCAATGAATACTTTTTCAACTGTCATTTTATTTTGGGTTAAGGTACCAGTTTTATCAGAGGCAATAATATCAGTGCTTCCAAGTGTTTCAACAGCTGGTAACTTCCGAATAATCGCATGACGTTTAGCCATTCGTTGAGTACCTAAAGCCAGTGTGATGGTAACGATTGCTGGTAAACCTTCTGGAATCGCAGCAACCGCTAATGAAATAGCAGTTAAGAACATGTTAATTAATGATTCTTGTCCACGTACCATTCCGACTGCAAATACAATCACAGCAATAATCAGGATTAGCACTGTTAAAGTTTTACTTAAACGAGCTAAGTTCTGCTGCAACGGCGTCGTTGTTTCTTCTGCATTGTTAATCAAGTCAGCGATTCGACCAACTTCAGTCTTCATACCAGTTCCAACAACGACCCCTTCACCACGACCAAATGTAACGTTACTGTTCATAAAGGCCATGTTTTTACGATCACCCAAGGCTGGGTTTTCTTCATCAATCGTATCAATCTTTTTAATAACTGGAACTGACTCACCAGTTAAGGCTGCTTCTTCCATTTTAAGAGAAGCTGATTCAGTTAACCGCAAGTCTGCTGGGACAATGTCGCCTGCTTCAAGCAGAACGATATCACCTGGGACAATATCTTCACTCTTAATTGTGACGACTTTGCCATCTCGTTTAACATGTGCTTGAGGAGCTGATAATTCCTGCAAAGCATCAATTGCCTCTTCTGCTTTTGATTCTTGGAAAACACCAAAGACCGCATTTAAAATCACAACCATAAAGATGATTAAAGCATCAACACCTTCACCAACGAAAACAGAAATTAACGCGGCAATCATCAAGACTATAATCATTAAATCTTTAAATTGAGCAATAAACTTTTGTAATAAGGTTGTTTTCCCTTTGGTTGTTAAAGTATTTTTACCGTATTGTTCGGTGCGTTTTTCCACTTCAGTATTGGACAAGCCTTCACGGGTGACCTTTAAATCATCTAATACTTCTTGACTGGGTTGACTCCAAAATTTATCTTTCATGTTTCCTCCTTATGTTATAAAAAAAGACCCATGTGCAACGAGTTTCCCCGCTACACATGAGTCTCACTAAATTAAGATAACACCAGATTTTTTCTTGCTGATGATGTTACCGCAGTTAAACTGCAAGTTACTCCCTCATGTCTACTCTTATCATTATAATGATAAGTAAAACAAAATACAACCCTTAAGTAATAATTAATCAAAAACCGTGTAAGGCAATGAACGTTTATGTGCCGTCTTAACGTACCAGTTTTCAATTCGTTCTGCTGATTTTTCATCAATGTCTTGGCCTTCAAGGTAGTTATCGATATCATCGTATGTGACACCAAGTGCTACTTCATCAGGCAAAGCTGGACGATCATCTTCAAGGTCGGCCGTTGGAACCTTTTCATATAATTCAACTGGTGCATTCAATTCCTTTAATAGAGATTTACCTTGTCGCTTATCCAAACGCCATAGCGGGGTAATATCAGCTCCACCATCACCAAACTTAGTATAGAAACCAGTAACGGCTTCAGCAGCATGGTCTGTTCCAATCACAACACCTTCATGGTTACCAGCCACTCCGTATTGAGCAATCATACGTTCACGGGCTTTGATATTTCCCTTGTTGAAGTCTGAAATTGTTAGGTTGTTACCTTCTAAAGCCTTAACCATTGCATCAGCAGCTGGTTTAATATCAACTCGATAAACAACGTCAGCACCCATAAAATCAATAGCCTTCATCGCGTCTGATTCATCTGATTGAACGCCATATGGTAAACGAACAGCGATAAATTGGTAACGAGTGTCACCAGTTTCCTTACGCAATTCTTTCACTGCAATTTCTGATAATGCTCCGGCAAGCGTTGAATCTTGTCCACCAGAAATTCCTAAGACCAATGAACGTAATCCAGGATGCTTGATTAAGTAATTTTTCAAGTAGTCAACACTACGTCTGATTTCAGCTTTCGGATCAATAGTTGGTTGAACTTTTAAAGCCGTAATAATTTCTTTTTGTAATTCTCTCATTTTATTCACCCTACTCGCTAAATTTTAATTCATTAACATACTCACGCACTTCTTTGATGATATTCATCTTGTTATCGTAGCAACGTTGCGATAAATCAACAGGATATTCCTGTGGATTCAAGTCACGTTTATACTCATCCCATAATAGGTCCAAACTATTACGTGAGAAGTGCTTAATTTCATCCAAACTTGGACGGTCATACACTAATTTGCCATCTTCAAAAATGGTTTGTAATAGTGGACGGGCTTCAAAATCACTAACAATCTTGTTGATATACGTGAAATTAGGATGGAACATATATAATGAATCATCTTTGCGAGGATCTTCATCAAATAAAGTAATGTAGTCCCCTTCGGATTTACCATCAGACTTACGTGTAATTCGCCAAATTTGCTTTTTGCCAGGCGTCGAAACCTTTTCTGCATTGTTGGACAACTTGATAGTATCCAACATTTTACCATCACGTTCAATCGAAACCATCTTATAAACAGCACCTAAAGCTGGTTGGTCATAGGCCGTAATAAGCTTTGTACCAACACCCCAAACTTCAATCTTAGCGCCTTGCATTTTAAGGTTTTGAATTGTTTTTTCATCTAAATCGTTGGAAGCATAAATCTTAGCATCTGGGAATCCAGCTTCATCCAACTGTTCACGAACACGCTTTGAAATATAAGCCATATCACCACTATCAATTCGAACACCTAAGAAATTGATCTTATCGCCCATTTCTTTAGCAACACGAATGGCATTTGGCACACCACTACGAAGTGTATCAAACGTATCAACTAGGAAGACACAGTCGCGATGCGTTGTGGCATAAGCTTTGAACGCTTCATAATCATTCATATAATACTGAACAAGGGCATGGGCATGCGTTCCACTAATTGGAATATTAAATAATTTTCCAGCACGAACGTTACTTGTAGCATCAAAGCCACCAATATAGGCAGCACGAGTTCCCCAGAGGGCGGCATCCATTTCTTGAGCACGACGAGTACCAAATTCGAGTAACTTGTCAGATCCAACCACTGATTTAATTCGAGATGCTTTCGTGGCAATCAAGGTTTGGTAATTAACCACATTTAACAAAGCCGTTTCGATTAACTGACAATCGGCTAAAGGACCTTCGACTTGAATAATAGGTTCGTTGTTAAATACTAAATCACCTTCACTGACCGAACGAATCGTGCCCGAAAAATGAAAGTTTTCAAGATACTTCAAAAATTCTTCAGTGTATCCTGTTGCTTCGCGAAGATATTCAATATCGCTCTTTGAAAAATGGAGTCCTTGAACATAATCGATAATGCGTTCGAGTCCAGCAAAAATTGCATAACCACTGTCAAATGGCATTTTACGGAAGAATACTTCAAAAACTGCATGTTTGTTTTGAATTCCTTCCTGCCAATATGTCTGAATCATATTCAGCTGATATGCATCAGTATGAAGTGTTAAGCTGTCATCTGGAAACTTTTTAACCATGATGATTTGTGCTCCTCATTTTTTTAATGTTTAATATAGGTAATAGTTACTATCCAATTTTATCATTTATCGGTGAAAGCGCAATTTAAACCAATATTTCGTGATCGGAGAATCAAAAATGACATTCAAACACGCCAATATTTTAGGATATTCTTTCATTAATACTACTTTTGACAAATTCATGGACCAAATTAAAAATGATTCCACTCAACATCAGAATCGCTTTATCATCACAGCCAATCCCGAAATCGTGATGTATGCACGTAAGCATCCTGATTATCAAAAATTAGTACAAACCGCTGATTACCTAACACCCGATGGAATTGGAATTGTGAAAGCTTCCCAAACATTAGGTGATCCAATTCCTGATCGAATTACTGGATTTGATATTTTTAACAACCTTCTAGAATGGGGTAATGATAATCAAAAATCTGTGTATCTATTGGGTAGTAAACCAGAAGTAATTCAAAAAACTGTTCAAAAAATCCAGACCGATTATCCTGATTTAAAAATTGCCGGTTTCCATGATGGTTACTTTAAGGATGATGCACCAATTATTACAGAAATTGAAAATACCAAACCAGACTTCGTATTTGTCGCAACTGGTTTCCCCAAGCAGGAAGAATTCATTACTACTAATCGGCACATCTCTGACAGCATTTGGATGGGCGTTGGTGGTAGTTTTGATGTTTACTCCGGTACAGTTAAACGTGCGCCTACATTCTGGCAAGAACACCATTTAGAATGGTTTTACCGTCTAATTACCGATCCTAAACGGTTAAAACGTCAGTTAGTGATTCCACAATTTATGTGGGTTGTCTGGCGATCAAAAAAATAGCATATTAAAGGGCTCAGAAAAAAAATTAATTTCTGAGCCCTTTTTGAATATTATTACTTAAATTAAAGATATTTTGACTCTTTTACCCAAAGCATTAGCGATTTGAGATAGCTTTTCAAAAGAGACATTGTCTCCTCTTTCTATTCTTGCAATTGTTGCTTGTGTTGTGTGCGCACGTTCTGCCAAATCAGCTTGAGTTAGTCCAGCTTCTTCACGTGCCTTATATAGAGCAATAGCTGTATCCAACTTTTCACTTTCTTTTTCAAACCCACGTGCAAATTCTGGATCTTTCATTTCTTCTTCAAGTAATTTATCTATTTTCATTGTCGTACCACTCCTCGTATATTTAAAATAT
>NZ_JQCQ01000044.1 GCF_001437605.1 Pediococcus argentinicus | reverse complement strand
AGAGCAAACCACCCGTTTTACGGGTGGCCATGATTACATTATATAGGGTTAATAATTTAACTCGGAGTCAGTGTATCACCGTTTTTTATAAATTGTGCCTTTGGTGATATGGCAGAGATTATGATGACAATATTGTGTATAAATGTTATAGTTTTGACTTGTGATATGACTTTATATATTAAAAATTTTGAATACAGTTATTATTGTTCGCTTAACTGAACATTATGTTTAAAGTCACTCAGCGTAAAAAGGTGGTTAATAACGCAAATGGATTATTTGATAACTATAAATATTGATTGGATTTTTGAGTTGTACAAAAAAACCAGTTGATTTGTGGAATTATATAGAGATATTTATTTGAATACTTAATTTCAGAAGAGTTTTTGCAATTAAAAATATAGATTCGGGGAAAAAAATGAAAATTACCGCTTTGGTTGTTACATATAATCGTTTGGAGCTTTTGCAAGAAAATATTAGTAATCTTCTAAAAATAAAGGAAGCAGAGTTAATACAGAATATTGTGGTTGTTGATAATCATAGTGACCAGGATACGCAGGAATTCTTGGAATCAACTCCTGAAATCGAATATGTAAGGCTAGATAAAAATATCGGAGGTGCCGGTGGCTTTAATGCAGGCATGAAATACTTCTATACGAATACTAATGATGATGCCGTTTGGGTTATGGATGATGATACTATTCCTAGTATAAGCACTATAACGGAGTTAAGAATTGCAGCTACAAACCATAGCAAATTTGGATTTTTGTTAAGTAATGTGGTGTGGACAGATAACACACCTTGTAAAATGAATATACCTTGGCCTGACATCGTTAACTGGACTAGTAACATTCTTGAAACAGATCCCCTTGTCCCACTGCTAAGTGGTAGCTTTGTGTCTATGTTAATTTCACGGACAGCAATAGAAAAGGTAGGATATCCAATCAGTGAGTTCTTTGTTTGGGGCGATGATTCAAATTATTCTCAAAGAGTATCTAGCCAGATGAAATGCTATTTTGTTCCAAAGAGTGTGGTTGTGCACAAGATGAAGCAAAATATTGGCACAGAAATAGTATATGATGATGTGTCAAGAATTCCGAGATATTTTTATGCATTCAGAAATAACTTTTATAGTGCTAAAAAAAGATCTGGTAAAGAAGGAATGAAATTCTTCCTTCATATTTTTTCAGAGATAGCAAAGGTTTTAAAAAATTCGGATAGTTTTAAAATGAAAAGAATATTCACTATACTAAAAGGTTCCGTGGCCGGTATGTTTTTTAATCCGAATATAGAATATGTTAAAAAAGACTAACTGTTTAACTTTTTTAGATTAATAGATTTGAATTATATCTGATAAGTTGCATCTGTTGAGTTCAATATGACGGATAATAATTTATGAAGAATACGGGAGTTTCGATTTTCCATAAACGAAACTCTTTTGTTTTATTTTTAATTCTTCCTTATAGGAATATTTAACTGTGTAGAGTTAGTTGTGATACACTGTAAAAGCACATATAGCATATTTGTATAATGAAATCTTTTAACATAAATTATTGATATTTACTTTAATTAAATTAATATGATTTCTAAATAATATCAATAATTTATGGATGTAATTGCAAAACTTTTACAAGTAACATACAATAAAAAAATTTTATTTGATCCAAATTTGTTTTATTCCAAAACACAGTTTATAGGAAAATGAATAGAATTAACTTGATTCTGTTAAAAGGAGATAATATGAAAATATTACATTTTGCTGAATATGCAAAAGGTGGTGTTGCTACTTATTTAAGAAACACCATTAGCTTTCAATTGGAGTCGGACGACATTGACCAGGTTGTTTTAATAAACTCAAAAAATAAGTCTGAGGAATTTACTTTTATTAATGAAAGTAAGTTTAAGCAATTTAAGTATAAGTATTCAAGAGGTATATCTGGAATATTTAAACTGTTGTCTCAGCGTAAAGTCATAGATGCCTATGAACCGGATATTGTTCATATTCATAGTAGCTTTGCGGGTTTGATTAGATTACTATTTTTTTTTAAAAAACCTTCTTATAAAGTGGTATATTGCGCACACGGTTGGAGCTTTATTCAAGAAAATAAAAGTAAGTTAGAAAAAAAAGTTTACGCAATCATTGAAAGAGTTTTAGCATTAAAAACTAACTTAATTATAAATGTTTCCAAAAATGAATATTTAGTTGCTATTGAACATAAACTTCCAAAAAATAAAATGAAGATAGTATACAATTCTATTCCCAATAGTTTGACTCTATCATCAAATGATATGAGTTCAGTAACATTAAAAAAAAGTTCTCCCCAAAATAAAGTGTTGCTGTTTGTTGGTCGTTTTGACAAGGCTAAGGGATTGAACTTCCTTATTGATAGTCTGGACTTTAAAGACAAAGGAATTGATTTATTTATTATTGGAGAATCAGTGCTCGGAGATACTAAGAATCAAGATACAAAAGAAAATATACATTTTCTAGGATGGATTGATAACGGTAAACTTAGTGCATACATGATTAAAGCAGATGCTGTGATAGTACCCTCGTTGTGGGAAGGCTTTGGTCTTGTGGCCTTAGAAGCAATGAAGAATAGAAAAATTGTTATCTCCTCAAATGCCGGGGGGCTACCTGAACTCATCGAAGATGGATTTAATGGTCTTGTTTTTAAGAAGGGATCTGTGAGTGATTTAGAAAGAGCTGTCACTATTTTTAATAGTATGAGTGAATCTCAAATTTCTGAAATGGGTGAAAATGGCTTTAGTAAATATTCCCAAAAATATAATTATTCTAAATTAAATGGACAATTAGTCCAATACTATAAAAATTTATAGAGGTATAACTGATGGTTAAAATATCAGTACTAATGGCAACAAAGAATGGCGAGAGGACTATAGAGAGTTCTATTGATTCAATTCTGAGTCAATCATTTACAGATTTTGAGTTTATAATAGTTAACGATAACTCTTCTGATAAAACAGAAGCTATCGTAAATAAGATATCTGAAATTGATGATAGGATCGTACTAATAAATAACCTTGAAGATCCTGGATTAACTAGCTCGTTAAATATAGGTCTGAAAAGGTGTCAGGGTGAGTTTGTGGCAAGGATGGATGATGACGATATTGCTAGTTCAGGTAGGATTACAACAGAGTTAGAATATCTTGAAGAGAACAGTTCTGTGGCCATTGTTGGTTCAAATATAAACTATTTTGATAATAACGGAGTCTACGGTAAAAGCGATTTTAAACATAGTTTAAGCAAAGTCGATATTTGGCGTGGAATTATTTTTGCCAATCCTACAGTTATGATACGTAGAAGTGTTTTTGAAAAAACTGGTGGATATAATGAATCTGACGATGTTATTAGGGTTGAGGACTATGATTATTGGTGTAAATTATATTCGAAGGGTTTCTATGGAGTTAACTTAGATGAGTGTTTACTAAATTATAGAGAAGATAAATTGGCTTTTAAAAAGAGAAACAATATCAGAAGATGGCGACTTGCAAAGAGAATGTTTTTTTGGAGAAAACGAATGAATATTCCATTGTACTTATTATATGTTCCACTTTTCGAGCTCTTAAAGTGTCTTGTCCCCCAAAATGCAATAAGAATGTATCACAGAATCAAATATTCTGATAAAAGTATTTAAATACAATTCAACATACTGTGTATATTTATTGTTTAGTTATATATACCAAATAGTTAATTGAGCTATTAGTTTTCCAAATATCGAGTATCTTGATTTATAGCTTTATAAAAATCTTTTAAGGGCCATAAAGTGAGGAGAAACAAATGAAAAGTGTTGCAATGGTTTTCGATGGATTGATTACCGGCGGTATAGAAAAAGTCGGTTCAGACTATGCAAAAATATTCGAAGACCTTGATTATAACGTTACTATAATAAATCTAAATCCAAAGTTTAAAGATATGGAAAGAGAATTTCCTTCAGAATGTAAATTTAGGAATGTGAAATTTACAAGAGGTTTAGCCCCTGAAAGATATGCTCAACTGATTAAGTCCAAATGGTATGGCAGATTCATATATCCAGTTATCTTTATGTTATTAACTCTGATAAACTTTGTGTATAAAGTATATTGTAAATTGAGATTCTCTTTTTTAAGACAAAAGTTTGATTTGGCAATTGCTTTTTCTGGTCATTTTAATGATTTAACTTTTGTTAGCAACGATTTTGTGAGTGCTAATAAAAAAATGGGTTGGCTACATGGAGCATTGTATGAATATGTTCTGATTTCAGATGGTTATTTAAATCTATATAAAAAAATAAAAAATCTAATTGTTCTAGTTAGTGATGGGCAAAAAGAAGTACTTACATATCATAATTACGTTAAACTGAATGTTAATAAGCTTTATAATCCAACTTTTATGGAAAATCAAAAGTTGAATGTGGAAGAAGTGAAAAATTTAAGATCTAACTATGGTCCATATTTGTTGATGGTTGCAAGATTTAGCTATCCACATAAAGACCACTATACAGTTATTAATGCATTAGAAATACTCAATAAAAAGTTCAATAAGTATCCAAACTTGGTTTTTGTAGGAACAGGTCCTGAAGAGGAAAAGGTTAAAAAGTTTGTCGAGCAAAAATCGAATAATATTGCTTCTAAGATTTTCTTTCTAGGTAATCAGACTGATATGAAAAAATACTATGCTGGAGCAACTATGTTAGTTCATGCAAGTGTGACGGGGGAAGGACTACCAACCGTCATGATTGAGGCACTGGCAAATGACCTGCCAATGGTTGTTACCGATTCGAAAGTAGGTCCCAGAGAAATATTGGGAGATAATAAATTTGGACTCTTGAGCGAAGTTGAAAACCCAGATGATATGGCAGAAAAAATAAATGAGCTATTAAGTAATAGCACCAAGTATGAGGAGTATAAGAATACCAGTAAGTTAAGACTTGAGGATTTTAAACCTCATAAAATTGAAATTCAATTAGAGCATATTATTGAAAATTTAATTTAAATCAGGAGATATTTATGGAGTTAATTACATGTGCAAGTTATTATGGGAGCGGATCAAGTGTTATCACAGACTTTGTTTCAGAATTCGATAGTGTTTTTTCATTTACCAATGAGGAGTTTCGGTTTTTACAAGACCCAGATGGTGTTTCGGACCTAGAATATAATTTAGTAGAAAACTTTAACAGACATAACTCAGGACATGCTTTGAAGCGTTATAGAAATCTTGTATCTTTTTACAGTGGTGGAATATTTAATAAGCGGTACGAGACATATTTCAATGGTAATTGGAGCAAGTTTTCTTATAGATACATAGATGAGCTTACGGACTTTAAATTTCATGGTTGGTGGCAATACGATTTAATGGATAAGGGTAGCTTTTTCTATTTTAGAAAGAGAATCATAAATAAGCTGTTACACCTTACTGTTTGGAAAAATAATCCAGAGAGAACATATAACAGTATGAAAAATGAAATCACTTATGGAAGTCATCCTTCGGAAGAAAAATTTTTAAGAGCTACAAAGAGATATACAGAGGAACTTTTTGAATCTGTTTCTGATGGTAAAGACAAAATAATGGTTGATCAGTTGGTCCCACCTACAAATTTAGATAGATATATTAGATACTTTAATAATATTAAGATTGTAATTGTTGACAGAGACCCTAGAGATTTATTTGTCCTGGAGAAGTTTAAATGGCAAGCTGGAGTTATTCCAACGGATGTTGTGACATTTTGTAAATGGTTTAAGTACACTAGACAACACAGACAACAGGACAATCTCGATACTGGTAATATAAAATTTGTTAGATTTGAGGATATGGTATTTAACTATGAAGATACCACTAACAATTTAATGCAGTGGCTAGGACTAAAAGCTGAGGATCAGAGTAAGAGGAAACAAATTTTTGATCCAGCTAAATCACAAAACAATACTAAACTGTGGCTAAATAAAAAAGATATTGTTAAAGATATTAAGTATATTGAAGAAAATTTAAGTGAATATCTTTACGAGTAACGAAGTACACCATATTAATTTAAAATAGTAATTGCGGAGGGAATTATGTTAAACAACAAAAAATATGACTATCTAATCGTTGGTGCTGGCCCATTTGGATCTATCTTCGCCTATGAGGCTGCTAAACGAGGCAAGCGGTCATTAGTCATTGAAAAACGTGACCACGTTGCTGGGAATACATACACGCATCAAGAACATGGTATTACAGTCCACGATTATGGTGCTCATATTTTCCATACTGATAATAAAGAAGTATGGGATTATGTAAATCACTTTGCTGATTTTAATAATTATCAAAATCAAGTTATTGCAAACTACAAGGGCGAGCTTTATAACCTACCATTCAATATGAATACGTTCTATAAAATGTGGGGTACTAAAACACCTGCTGAAGCAGCTGCTAAAATTGAAGAACAAAAAAAGGTAGCGGGTATCAATGGAACACCTAAAAATCTTGAAGAACAAGCTATTTCTTTAATCGGAACAGATATTTATCAAAAACTGATCAAGGGTTACACAGAGAAGCAATGGGGACGTAAAGCAACCGAATTACCAAGTTTTATTATTAAACGTCTACCGGTTCGTTATATTTATGATAACAACTACTTCAATCACCGATACCAAGGAATTCCAGTTGGTGGCTATACGCAAATCTTTGATAAGATGCTTGATAATGATTTGATTGATGTCCAAACAAATACGGACTTCTTCGCCAATAAAGATGAGTATTTGAAAGAATTTCCACGTGTCTTATTTACTGGAATGATTGATCAATACTTTGACTATAAGCATGGCCAATTAGAATATCGTTCATTGAAGTTCGAAACAGAAACGATTGATGAAAATAATCACCAAGGTAATGCGGTAATTAATTATACTGATGCTGAAACACCTTATACTCGTGTAATGGAGTGGAAACACTTTGAATTTGGTGCTGGTGATGAAGATAAAACTATTATTACGAAAGAATATCCTGCAGAGTGGAAACCAGGTAAAGAAGCCTACTATCCAATTAATAATGCTGAGAATAATGATATGGCTAAGAAATACGCCAACGAAGCTAAGAAAGTTGGAAATGTTATTTTTGGAGGTCGTCTAGGTCAATATCGTTATTTGGATATGGATCAAACTTTCCATGAAGCATTTGAGGCTGTTAAGAAAGAATTTAATTTAGGTTCTGATTTTAAATTTGAAGAAAAGTAATTTTTTTTAGATCGGGTAGTCAAGAGATTTACATATGCTCAGTTTTTATATAGCATCAACTGTTTCATAAAAACTAAATATTGAATTAATAGGTTGGCTATTATTTAAAGCGTAAAGTATATTTAAAACGTTCATAAAGTGAGGAAAACACTATTTTAAAAGAAATGCTAAAGTCAATACCAGGAGTGTATTCGATATACAAAAAAGCTGAGTTACAGATTAAATTACACAAGGACTTTGAGATGAATGCCAGTGTTCATTTTCAAGACAATCTTAATGGTTATAACAAAGCAGTTGTTATTTTGGCAGGGTATAAACAACAGTTATGGAAAAAAACATTTCAAAGACTCAAGAGTTACATTCCTAATGATTATGATGTCATGATTGTATCCTCAGGACGTGAGTTGGAAGAACTTGCAGTGATTGCAAAAGAAAATCATTGGGCATACTTACCACTGAAGAAAAATAACGTCTGCGTTGCTCTGAATACAGCGATACAAAAACTGTCAAATGCTGAAACAATTGTGAAAATTGATGAAGATATCTTCGTTACTCAAAATTCTATTAAGAGCATTGAAGATGAACTCGAGTCACCTTCAATTAATGTTAAACCTGGGTTTGTAGCACCATTGATTCCAATTAATGGTTTTGCACACACGGAAGTATTAAATATTTTTGAAAAAGAAGATTTGTATAATAGTAAGTTCGGTTTGGATATATGTGCAGCGGGTCCAGATCAAAAAATAGAAAATGATGTTGCAGTTGCTAAATTCTTCTGGAATAATGAAGTTTTTGGAAATGTTGATGAAATGAATCAGAAAGTTAAAAACTATAGTTTGAATGCGGTAACCTGTCCAATTAGATTCAGTATTGGAATGATTGCTTTTAAGAGAAGTACATGGGATAAGATGGGATTTTTTAAGTCAACTGGTCGCGGCGCAGATATGGGACAAGATGAAGTTCAAATAGATACCTTTTGCGTATTAAACTCAATGCCTATGGTAGTTGATAGAAAAAGTCTAGTAGGTCACTTGTCCTTTGGAAAACAAAACGAGTCAATGTTGCAATTTTTTGAAGAAAATCCAGAACTTTTTTAACGGAGAAATAACATGAAGGTAGTTAAAAATTTTATATATAATATGGGATACCAAATCCTCTTGCTTTTGGCTCCGTTGGTAACTGTTCCCTACGTATCAAGGGTTCTTGGACCCACAGGGGTTGGTATTAATACCTTTACAAATTCTCTTATTCAGTATTTTGTACTTTTTGGATCGATTGGTATTTCATTATATGGAAATAGAGAGATAGCCTATGTGCAGGATAATGTTGAAAAAAGGTCTGAAAAGTTTTGGGAAATAGAGCTACTTAAGTTATTTACGGTTTCGTTAGCTTATATACTTTTTTTTGTTTTTATGTTTTTTTATAAAAGATTTGAGTTATATATGCTGTATCAATCATTATTTATAATTGCTGCGGCTCTTGATATCTCTTGGTTTTATATGGGATTGGAGGACTTTAAGAAAACAGTTTTAAGAAATGTTATTGTTAAAGTTGTTAGTATAGTTCTTATTTTTATTTTTGTAAAAAACAAAAATGATATCGGTATATATATTTTAATACTGTCTGCTTCTCAATTATTAGGGAATATAACTCTGTGGCCTTACTTAAAAAAAGATATTATTTGGCCTGGGCTAAAAAAGATCAATATTCAGAAACACTTAAGACCAGCATTGCAAATGTTTATACCGCAGATTGCGATTCAAATCTATTTGGTTTTGAATAGAACAATGTTAGGACAATTCATTTCAGTTCAGTCCTCTGGGATTTTTCAGTACTCAGATCAATTTATAAAAATGGCATTAGCCATTGTGACTGCTACCGGTCCTGTACTCTTACCTAGAGTTTCAAACGCCTTTGCCAAAAGAAATATAACTCAGGTGCGAAAATACTTAGTGACTGGTTTTGAATTTGTGAGTTGCCTTGCATTTCCAATGGTTTTTGGAATAATGGCAGTTGCTCAGCCTTTCGCTACTTGGTTTATGGGGAGTGACTTTAGTGAGGTTGGTACTTTAATGATGATTGAGTCACCAATTATTATTTTTATCGCCTGGAGTGGGGTTATTGGACAACAGTTCTTAATTCCTGTTAATAGAGTTAGAGAATATACGATTTCAGTTCTAATTGGTGTTTTCGTGAATATATTCTTTAATTTTGCCTTGATATTTAAGTTTGGCGCTATAGGAGTGACGGTTGCAACTGTATTATCGGAATTTTCGGTAACATTATATCAACTCATTAGAGTTCGTGAGGATATTCATGTATTTGAATTACTTTTTAAGTGTTGGAAATATCTGTTTTCTTCTGTAATTATGTATTTTATTGTTGCGGAACTAGTCAATATTTTGAAATTCAATATTGTGAATCTAACCCTAGTTATACTTATAGGTGCGGTATCGTACATTTTGCTTAATGTTATACTTCACTCTGAATCGTTTGTACTGGTTAGAAAAATGTTATTGGGTAAACTAAGATGACTTTCTAATAACGTAGTATGATTAATATCAATTCAAGATGAATAAAATACTAGATTGAATTGTTATTTAAGTTTCAGGCCAAGGTTTGAAGCTTTTTTTCTACCCAAAGTCAAGCTAGTAAGTTTTTTCAAAAGATGCTAT
>NZ_JQCQ01000043.1 GCF_001437605.1 Pediococcus argentinicus | reverse complement strand
TCAATTATAGATTAATTTTAATTGGGACCATTTGTTGGTCCACTCCTTGGATTCTACACGTTTAATAAAGACGGATTGATCATTTTCAAAATAAGGAGTAGGTCTTAATTTTAGTTCAAATAAATCGTCCAGTCCGTATGGTGCAATGATTTCCAATTGATTATCGTCATCTAAATAAGCTCCAACTGCTGTCGCTGTCTCGGTGAAATGTGCAATGGCATCTTCAACAGATTTAAACTTCGGTGTCTCTTTATTATTGTGAGTATTCATATAGAACTCGTTTTTAACTTCCCAATTCAGAGCTGAATATTCTAATTTAAGTGCATCCTGAATTTTTTTATTATCAGAATATGTTTTACTTGGATCAAAAAATACCACATCAACGTCATGAAGTCCTGGTATTTCTTGCTGCATTAGCTGACTCCAGACCAAATTACGAATTGCGCCTGCAGCAATGCATCCCTGTTTCAAATCTGCTTTTTTAACCACCCGCAAAGCTTTCATCAATTCTTCGTTGTCACTAATAATCTTCTTTAAATCATTCAGATATTTCATAATTCCCTCCAAAAAAAAGCCTTCCAACCAAATAATCCAGTCAGAAAGCTTTCTCTTATCTTCGTTCAGTTATATTAAAAATCAATCCACTAAGTCCCGGAATAATATAGAATACATTTCCAGTGAAACTCAATAGAATCAGGAGTACTGGCCAAATGATACTAGAACCAGCATGCAAATGCTTCAAAGCCAAGTAACTAGCAGCCTGCACAAATATCAAAATGAAGGCAATACTAATTAAAAAGGTCAGATCATCTTTTCCGGCAACTCCTGGAACAGCGTTCATAACGTTAGCTTGGCGCATGGATACATCCATAAATGCCAGCCAACCGCCGATTACAATTACCAGCGTGGAAATCCACCAAATGATAAAACCTGTGATTTGAATGATGGATGTTTGTTGCCGTTCCCGCATGTCGTTGCCTCCGTTAAATGATTTATGAAACAATTATACAATATAAACTGGCAACAATTAATAAATTATCGCATCATTCGTTTCATATACCAGTCTTGAACTCTATCAGAAGCAAGTCCGCTTAGCTTAACAGCCATCTTATCTGGGAATTTAACTTGATAGCGTGCTTTAGGCTTTTCAACCGTGCTAGCCTTAAAAATCACTTCACCAACTTCATCTGGTGTGGCCGTTGTGTTGGTTAAAACCTTTGCAACTTTCTCAGCTAAATTACGGTATGGTGATGCTTTTGATGTAGAATTTAATAGTTTATTGTTAGCAACTGATTGCCAATTAGTATCAGTAATGCCTGGTTCTACGACTACTACTTTAATACCAAAATCTTCCACTTCAGTTCTTAAAACGTCACTGTAAGTTTCAACTGCATGTTTAGAAATGTGATACCAACCACCTAACGGTGAGTAAGACTTTCCTGCTAATGAAGAAATATTAACAATTCGACCACTATGTCGTAATCTCATTCCGGCCAGTATCTGTTTATTCAGGTCTGCCATTCCAAATAAATTAACTTCTAGTTGATTGCGAGCATCCTCTAAATCAACTTCCTCTAATGCACCAAATAGTCCATATCCCGCTGAATTAATAACTAAATCAATATTGCCATAATCATTAATAATCTGTTTCACAAATTGGGTGACACTTTCATGATTAGTAACAACCAACTTTAAAAATTTCACACCACTAGTATCAGTATTTTGAAGGTTATCTACGTGACGTGCTCCACCAATAACTTGATATCCTTTTCGCTGTAAAATATGGGCCGTCGATAATCCAATTCCAGATGATGCTCCAGTAATCACTGCTACTTTAGTCATAATATAAAATCTCCTTAACAGACATATATGTCTTTAATATAAGCAGATTATAAAAGACATATATGTCTTTTGTCAACACAATCATATTGCTATTTAGCATAAAATTAACTAAAATAAGTCTCATGAAATCAAAAAATGAATCACGCAAAAATAAAATTATAAAAGTCACTTCTAAAATCATTGTTACTGATGGACTTGCTAAAGTATCTATTTTGGAAATCGCAAAAAAAACTAAGATATCTCACTCCAATATATATATTTATTTTAAGGATAAGGAAGATTTACTTATTTCTGTTTTTACTCATCACCTTGATTTATATACATCCTTCCTTGATCAAAATATTTCCTTAAGTGGATCAGTGGATAACGTATTGAGTGAAACTGTTAAGTCGATTTATGACTTCAATAATTCAAATCCAACATCCATCAAAGTAATTCAACTCATGCGGGCTGACCCACACTTTAGAAAAGTTCTGCCTTCAGTTAATGATTCACAATTATTCATTAAATTATTCAATTGGATTGAAAATGAAAAATCCGCTAACAATGTTCGAGACTTTAACTCGATTCTATTAGCGGACATTCTATTTAATTCAATTTTAAGTTACAGTAACGCTATTCAAACACACGACTTTACATATAGCGAAGTCCCTTTGTCTAACTTTATTAGTTTGATTAGGCCTTTATTTGTTGATTCCACTACCTTAAACGAATCAAGAAAATAATTAATGGAACCATCGAAAATGCAATCGCAAAGACGTTGATTAGGCTCACTAAGAATCCCATTACTAAAGCACCCAAGACAAAGCTTAAAATAATGGATCCCATATCAGCGCTCTTCTTGAGTGCTTTGGAATCATGTTTGACGATGAAATCATACACACCTTCTGAGACAGTTCTCAAATTACCAGTCATCATCAAGGAAGTGAAAGGACCACCCTTTAATTTACGAAATTCTTGTAACTGTGCTGCAGCAGCTAATGATAAAATTCCTGAAGCTAAAACATCTGGGACATAGCGACCGACCACAAGCACAACAGCCAATAAGGCAATTTCATACATCACAACTACCGCTTGGCGACTTAATTTTATCTCATTACTATAGAAACTTTGTAAATGACGGACGATAACAGCGCCAATCATAAACATTAAAATTGCAAAGATATAGTGCCACAGTTCGCCAAAATGACCGGATCCAATATTAGTTCCTAGTAGAATTAAATTACCGGTTTGTAGTCCCGCAAAAACATTTCCATGTAATAAATAACTGTATGAATCAAGGCCACCGGCGGCCATTGCTAGCAGCGTTCCTGAAACTAATCTTTCATGGATTGGAAATTGTGTTCGTTCCATACTCTTACCCTCTTTTAAATTACTTAATAAGATTATTATAAACTCTTTACTTACTTTTTATCAGTATATATAATTAAGCCAATTAATTTTAAACACTCTCACACACGAGGAGGGATTATTATGAATACAAACTTAATCGGCCTACACCATATTACAGCAGTTACATCTAGTGCTCCAAAGATTTTTGATTTCATGACCAATATTTTGGGATTGCATTTGATTAAAAAGACCGTAAACCAAGATGATGTGCGCACATATCATCTATATTTCACCGATGATTTAGGAACCCCTGGAACTGATATAACCTTCTTTGATTTTCCTAATAACCCTAAGGGTCGCCAGGGTACAAACGGAATTACTCGGATTGGTTTTCGAGTTCCCAGTGATGAAGCGTTAAAATGGTGGCAAGAACGTTTTGATACTCTTAACATTCGACACGGAAACATTGAAACCCTTTTTGGATCTCAACATCTATACTTCTCTGATTTCGATGATCAACAATATCAACTCGTTTCAGACGAAAATAATCATGGCTTAGGTGCAGGAACTCCTTATAGAGAAAGTCCCATCCCTACTGAATATGCCATTAGTGGCTTAGGCCCCACATATATTACGGTCAATTATCAAGATGATTTGGAACACGTTTTAACCGAGATAATGGGTTTCACCAAGTTGGATACTGAAAATGGCAAAACGCTATTTGAACTTCATGATGGCGGTCATGGTGCACAGGTCATTACTGAATCCAGTGTCATTTTACCGGACCAATTCCAGGGCTATGGAACGGTTCATCACCTCGCCTTTCGCGTTGAAGATGAATCTGCTCTCCACTACTGGATTAAACGAATTAAGGCAGCCCACCTAGCTCAAAGTGGCTTTATTGATCGGTTCTACTTCAAATCAGAATACTTCCGACCAGGTCGCGGTGTCTTGTTTGAAATTGCCACTGATGGTCCCGGATTCTTACAAGACGAGACGTATGATGAAGCTGGCATTCATTTAGAGTTACCACCATTTTTAGAGGATCAACGTACTGAAATCGAGTCACATCTAGTTCCATTTAATACAGAAAAGAAGTGATCTAATGTCTGATGCATATACATTTTTCAAAGAAGGAAAGCCTGGATACGCACCAATCTTAATGTTGCATGGAACTGGCGGTAGTGAAGAGGACCTCGTTAACATTGCCGACTTCTTATCACCAAATAGTCCTAAGCTTGGCATTCGCGGACGCTTAATTGAAAATGGTCGAACCAGATATTTTAACCATACTGAAGATGGGGGATTCGACCTTGGGAGTCTTGATTCAGAGACTGATTGGTTGTTAAAAGCCATTCAAGAAAGCTTTGCAGAACATAACTTAGATCCTGCTCAAGCAATTGTAATTGGATA
This sequence comes from Pediococcus argentinicus, assembly GCF_001437605.1. Classification (GTDB taxonomy): domain Bacteria; phylum Bacillota; class Bacilli; order Lactobacillales; family Lactobacillaceae; genus Pediococcus; species Pediococcus argentinicus. The sequence continues at coordinate 5,352 of NZ_JQCQ01000043.1, read as the reverse complement.
TTCCAACGGAGCTAACGTGGCAGCTTATTCTTGGTTAAACGGCAAAGATGCACCTTTCAGAACTGCAATCCTATTTCATCCCATGTTATTAACAGATGCAACCGTTACAAGCGGGCTAAATGATGTGAAAGTCTGGGATTCTTATGGAGCCAATGATCAAATCGTTTCTCCACAAAGCTTTCTCGCATTAAATAGTTCACTCAAGGTAGCTGGTGCCCAAGTAACTAGTTTTCAACATCAGTCAGCCCACAAAATCACGGATGATGAACTAGCTAGCGCCAAGGAATGGATTAACCAAATTAATTCAAATGTTTAATCACTAAAACTCAATCGACTAAAAGATTGAGTTTTTATTTGTTTAAAACTCCATTTAGCGTTACTGTGTACATACACATTTAAACTTGGAGGATAAAAACATGACTAAACAATCAAAAGTAATTATTGTAACAGGAGCTACTAGTGGGATTGGGCGAGCAACTGCTATTGCTGCAGTCGAAAAAGGACATCAGGTTATGTTGGCAGCTCGACATGAGGACCAACTCGAACAACTTTCAAATGTATTAAACGCTAAACATGCTAATTCTGCAGCTTATCAGGTAACTGACGTTAGCAAGAAAACGGACTTAATTCGTTTAGTTGAAAAGACGCTAGATAAATTTGATCGAATCGATGTTCTTGATAACAACGCTGGTATTATGAAATTTGGCTCATTATCAACAACCAGTTCAAATGACTGGGACGCCATGATTGATATCAATATCAAAGGTGTATTATATGGTATTGAAGCCGTTCTACCTGTGATGCACACGCAGGGATACGGCCAGATTGTAACGACTGACTCTACGGCAGGTCATCAAGTTGGACAGAACAACTCAGTTTACTCAGCAACAAAATTTGCCATTCAAGCTATCATGACCGGATTACGACTGGAAGAGTCACCCAATCACATTCGTTCAATGATGGTTTCACCTGCTTTTACAGATACTGGTTTCTTCAATGAAAAAGATTCCGAACCGTTTAAACAAGTTAAACGACTGGAACCTAAAAACGTTGCAGAAGCTGTTTTGTATGCAATCGACCAGCCTAGCAACGTTGATATTAACGAAATTATTTTACATCCGACCTATTAGAAAGGAACCCGATTATGTCCCATACCTTTTATACTGAATGTTCATACTTTACAGCGGCCAAATATACGCGTGAAATTACAAGAATTGCTAATCAAGATTTCAAACCAACTGGTATGCCAGCCGCCTATTCATATATCTTGTTATCTTTAGAAGACTATCAAGAACTTTCAGTTGCTCAATTAGTTGATATCTTAGGATATGAACGCTCAAGTTTAATGCGTATTTTAGACAAATTAGTCAAAAAAAATCTAATCAACATTGAACAAATCAGTCATAAGAATATCATCAGTCTTTCCGACCAAAGTTCTGCAACTTTAAAATTAGCCAATGAATGTCTCCAACAATATTCTAAACACAGTGAAGAGCTCTTAAGTCAATCCGTTCAGTCACAATTAACACGTGGACTCGTACAAGCAACTAGTAAATTAAACTAACATCTCTTCTAACCACCTATGGTAAAATTAAGCTAATTTAATCGTCCACAGGAGGAACCAACTTTGATCTTACTATTAATCCTACTGGCGGTTATGCTGATATCAGGCATTGTGGTTTTAAGAGATCGCAGAAGCTTTTTCGGTGGCATGTTCTTTGCCTTCAGCTTACTGAGTTTAATTGTTTATGTCGTCTTGCTATTAGCATCAACCGTATCTAATTCGGAAAATGGAATCCTAGCCCTAGCGATCTTCATGCTATTGGCGCTAGTTGGAATCCCATTGATTGCCGGTTTTGCAATGATTATGAATACTTATGTCATGCAATCCAAAGAAGGAAAAAGCTTAACGGCTCGACTATCCTTAGCATTTGGTGTCAACGCCCTTCTTACTTTGGGTATGGGTGGCGTCCTACTCTTCGTCCCACAACTAGGACCAATACTAACCGGACTGATCTTGATAGTATTCGGAATTGACGTAACCTTTACCGCTGTTTTCATTGGATATTTATTCTATTCATTCATTTATCAAATGATTCCAGTTCGCAGTCATTTAGACTACTTTGTGGTTCTTGGTGCTGGTGTTCGTTCTGAAACTGTCACTCCGCTTTTGAAGAGTCGCTTGGACAAAGCCATTCAATACTACAATCGCCAAGGTCAAACCGGTAAATTTGTTGTTAGTGGTGGTCAAGGCCCTGATGAGCCGGTTTCTGAAGCATTTGCAATGCGGAAATATCTGCTGTCACAAAATATTCCGGATGAACAAATTATTATGGAAGATAAATCGACTACGACACTGGAAAACATGCGCTTTTCAAAGCAAAAAATCGACCAAGATTGGAATGGAACTGGAAAGCCCCACATTATCTTTTCAACTAATAACTATCATGTCCTCCGCGGTGCAATTTACGCCCGGAAAGCTAAGCTAAACGCTGATGGCGTTGGAGCTCCAACTTCATTTTATTTCTTACCAAGCGCTTTACTTCGCGAATATATCGCACTCTTGGTATTATATAAGTGGTTTACTTTAGCAATAATTATTATTTGGCCAATCATTGGGATTGCCCTCATGTTATAGAATAAGGAGCGAATCAATTATGAAAAAAGGTATGATTACTGGAATTATCGTCGCAATTATCGCTGTAATTGGTTTTGGTGGTGCTTATTATTGGTACCAACTAAACTATGGCGCAACCGACTACTACACACAGATTACGACTGGCGGTACTAAGCAGGTTAAAAAGTTTGATAACGGTTCGAAGTATACAATTTATCACTACGACCAACCGATTTACGACAAAAACGGTGATTCAGTTAAGACCGAATTTAACAGCGTTGAGGATCATCCCCTGAAAATGAATGCCTACATCAAAGTTGGTTATAACAAGCATCGCGAACAAGTCCTGAACTGGGAAAAGGTTGATCACAATCAAGTGCCTAAAAAAGCATTAGAAAAAATCGATAAATAAAATAAAATATAAAAAATGGTGAAGATAAACTCAATTGAATTTATCTTCACCATTTTATTTTGTCTAATCATCAGATCGACGTTTCTTCAAAATCACAAGTCCTAAGGTACCAAGAAGTGCCATGATACCAAGACCAAATAATTCTGAATCTTCCTGCGCTTTATCGCCAGTTTGTGGCAATCGTTTTGCAGTTGAATTAGATTTCAAAGGAGCTGTTGTTGATTCTTTAACCGCCTTCTTTGAATTATTGATTGGTGTAATTGGTTTGATTACTTCTGGTTTTACATTTGGTTCCTTAGTTCCATGTGATCCTCCACCATTATGACCAGGTTTTTCGATTGCTTTGTAAATAAGTGCAACCTGTCCTGGCTGGTTTGGAATAACCGCCTGACCAATGAATTGATATCCTGGAATCTCTGGAGCGTGAATTGGGCTTCCAGGTTCACCAGTTCCTTTAATAGGTTTTATACCAGGTATTGGTTTACCATTTGGCGTTTGTGGAACTCCAGTATAATCTACCGTGTAGTAGAAAGTAATAACTTTTGATCCATCAAATTTACCATTAGCCTCGCCAACAACGCGTCTCAAAGTATAACCAGGGATACTTAAAGCTTTAACCTCGTATCCATCACCAACAATCCCTTTCAAATGATTATCAGCATGGATAAATCGACCACCTGCAACGTAGTGAACCGTTACTGTTCCGGTGATCTTTTCAGGTGCTGCTTTAATAGTTAATTTGCCTGGAATTACTTGGACATCATAATTATCATTAGCACCTAAGGAAACATTGATTACATATTGACCCGCTTTTTCACCAGGTTCACGTGTAAGTTCATATGCTAACTTGTCACCACTGATCAATCCATCAACATTAGCGTTGAAATCAGAATCTTTGGTTCCAACTTGTTTAGTTGCATTACCAACAGTTATAGTAACTTTCTTCTTCTCAATGTTAAACGTTGGATTCTGTCCTTTAGCAATAAGGTCATAATTTGGATTTAGCATTTGTAAATGTTTGAGCCCACTATCTGTTAATTTAACAGCGTAAGTTCCAACATTTCGTGCATCCCCATCAAATTTCAAATCGCCATTTTGAAGTTGATATGTTTCACCATTACTCAAAGTTACGGAATAACTACCCAAGACATCATCGATCTTGGTGGTCTTACCATCGTAGGTCTTCGAATCTGTTCCGCTTAAAGCATAGGTTGCTCCAGCTGCTTTGATTTCATAACTTCCCGTGACGTTGTCACCGGCGGTGAAATCATAGTTACTATCGACGGCTTGAATATTTTTGATTCCGGCTGCCGTTAAGCTAACGACATACTTGTCTTTATCTTTGGGATCCTTATTAAACTTTAAATCTCCAGCTTTTAATGTATAGGTTTCACCATTACTCAAAGTTACGGAATAACTGCTCAAAACATCATCGATTTTAGTGGTCTTACCATCGTAGGTCTTCGAATCTGTTCCGCTTAAAGTATAGGTTGCGCCAGCTGCTTTAATTTCATAACTTCCCGTGACGTTGTCACCTGCGGTAAAATCGTAGTTACTATCGACGGCTTGAATATTGGCAATCCCGGCTGCCGTTAAGCTAACCACATACTTGCCCTTATCCTTGGGATCCTTATTAAACTTCAAATCCCAGCTTTTAACGTATAACTTTCGCCATTACTCAAGGTTACACTGTAACTGCCCAAGACATCATCGATTTTAGTGGTCTTACCATCATAGGTCTTCGAATCTGTTCCGCTCAAAGTATAAGTTGCGCCAGCTGCTTTGATTTCATAGCTTCCCGTGACTTCGTCACCCGCGGTGAAATCATAGTTACTATCGACGGCTTGAATATTGGCGATTCCGGCTGCCGTTAAGCTAACCACATACTTGTCTTTATTCTTGGGATCCTTATTAAACTTTAAATCTCCAGCTTTTAATGTATAGGTTTCACCATTACTCAAGGTTACGCTGTAACTACCCAAAACATCATCAATCTTAGTTGTCTTACCATCATAAGTCTTCGAGTCCGTTCCGCTTAGAGTGTAAGTTGCACCAGCTGCTTTAATTTCATAACTTCCTGTGACTTCGTCACCTGCTGTGAAATCGTAGTTGCTATCAACGGCTTGGATATTTGCGATTCCAGCTGCCGTTAAGCTAACCACATACTTGTCCTTATCCTTGGGATCCTTATTAAACTTCAGATCTCCAGCTTTTAACGTATAACTTTCGCCATTACTTAAAGTTACAGAATAACTACCCAAGACATCATCGATCTTGGTGGTCTTACCATCATAGATCTTCGAATCTGTTCCGCTCAAAGTAT
>NZ_JQCQ01000042.1 GCF_001437605.1 Pediococcus argentinicus | reverse complement strand
TTAGTCCAATATTATGGGTTCAGATCACCTAGTTTTTTATACTAGAGAGATTTTTTTACAAATGCAGTAACCCCTGTTCATGCAACTTTTCAGCAATCTCTACTGAGTTCCAAGCGGCACCTTTCAACAAGTTATCAGAAACATTCCACATATGGAAGCTGCCTTCATTTTCTTGATCTGGACGAATCCGACCGACAAATACATCCTTCTTACCTACAGCATTAACTGCTTGAGGATAAATTTGATGTTCAGGATCATCTTGAACAACCACACCGTCAGCTTCGCTCAATACACGACGAATATCATCTGCAGTGGCATTTTGATCTTCAACTTCAAAATAAACTTCTTCTGAATGAGCAACAGGAACTGGTACACGAACGCAAGTTGCAGTTACTTTGATAGCTGAATCATTCATTTCACCCAGCATAATCTTCTTAGTTTCATGAATCATTTTCCATTCTTCGTGGGTATAACCTTCATCTTCAAAGACATCAATTTGTGGTAATGGATTAAAAGCAATTTGGTAATGTTTCTTATCACCGGCTGCCGGTAAAATTTGTGGATCAACTGCTTCATTATTTAGTACTTCTTGTGATTCTTCTTCCAATTCATTTAATGCACGCTGTCCTGCTCCACTGACAGCTTGGAACGTTGTAACAACAACTTGCTTTAACCCAAACGCTTTCTTGATGGGTTCCAAAGCAACTACCATTTGAATAGTTGAACAATTTGGATTGGCAATAATTCCTTGATGATTCTCCATAGCTTCTGGATTAACTTCAGGAACAACCAATGGAATTTTAGGATCCATTCGAAAAGCACTTGTATTATCAACAACTACTGCACCACGTTTTACAGCTTCTGGAACAAACTGCTTAGATACACCACCACCAGCTGAAAAGAGCGCTAAGTCCACTTCTTCAAATGATTCTGGGGTTGTTTCTTCAACTGTAATCGTTTGACCATTAAACTTAAGTTGCTTGCCAGCTGAACGACTGGAAGCTAATAAGCGAACACTTTCAATTGGTAAACTAGTTTCTTCTAACATTTGAATCATGCGGGTTCCAACTGCTCCAGTTGCCCCAACGACTGCTACTCGATATCCACTCATTACATTGCCTCCGATTTAATCTCTTCTTGATATTTTGTAATCTTTTCAATTGCTAAATTTAGTTTTTCCATTGATGCAGCATATGATAAACGGACGTATCGTTCACCACCAGGTCCAAATGCGGTTCCTGGAATCACTGCCACACCAGCTTCTTGAGCTAACTCCAAGGCATAGGCAAACGAATCACCTACAAAGTCGGTTGGAATTTGAATAAATAAATAAAACGCTCCACGAGGTTCAACGAACTCGTACCCAAGCTTGTTCAAAGCGTATTTCATAAATTGTTGACGCTGATGATAGATTTCACGCATTTTATCGATTTCAGCATCACCGTTTGAAATTGCTTCAATCGCTGCTGCTTGTGTTACGTTTGGCACTACAGTCACCATAAATTGATGAACTTTGGTTAGGAACGGCATCAAATCTGCAGGCCCAGCGATATAACCCACGCGATATCCAGTCATAGCATAAGCCTTAGATACACCATTAATGTAGATTGTTTGTTCTGGAAGTAATTTAGCAAAAGACGTATGTTGTTTTTCATATGTCAGCTCTGCGTAGATTTCATCACTGATAACCCAAATTCCGCTCTGCTTAATCACTTGAACTAATTCTTCCAATTCGGTCTTGGAATACGTTACCCCAGTTGGATTAGAAGGATAATTTAAAATTAGAGCTTTGATACCAGGATTGGCGTCTAAAGCAGCTTTCAAGGTGATAGGGGTCAGCTTGAAAGCAGTTGGAGAAGTGTTCAAAAGAACACTCTTAACACCTAACATGGTGGCTACCGCATTATAAGCAGAATAAACCGGAGTTGGAATTAGTACTGAATCTCCTGGATTTAAAACAGTTTTCATGGCAACTGTAATAGCTTCGGTTGCGCCAACCGTTATCAGAACTTCATCCGCCGTGTAATTCAAATCAAAATGACGTTGTAAATACTCAGCAATGACTTTTCTTAATTCTGGTTTACCAGCTGTTGCTCCGTAGTGAGAATCATTAGTCGCAATATCATTAATTCCCGCTTCTTTTACATGTGCTGCAGTATCAAAATCCGGTTCACCCAGTGTAAGCTTGGTAATCCCAGGAATTGAACTAACTTGGATATCAAAAGCTCGAATTGCAGATGGTTCCAGCTTTTGGACATCCCGGTTTATTTGCGTTATACAACGCGGATCAACATTTGGCATATCATCACTCCTATAAAATATTCTCTAATCCAATCGTTAATTCTTTTAAAGTGATAACTTTTAAAATGGCCAGTTCAAGACCCTGCATGAACGAATCACGGCTAAATGAGTCCTGTCGAATTGTTAAGGCCTCGCCTTTACTACCAAATAACACTTGTTCATGCGCTACATACCCTGGTAATCGAACAGCGTGGATTGGAACCGAATTAGATAACTGTCCACGAGCTGGTTGTTCTTCTACATTAGTTAAATTAATTGGAGCTTCTGTACGTCCTTCTTCAATCAACGCTGCGGTTCTCAAAGCCGTTCCAGATGGCGCATCAAGTTTATCTTCATGGTGCATTTCAATGACTTCCGCATTTGGAAAATATTTAGCTGCTTGTTTTGCAAATTGCATTAGTAAAACCGCCGACAAGCTGAAGTTAGGCACAATCAAGCCACCAAGATGTTCTTCTTCACTCAATTTTGTCAGTGTCTGAACTTGATCATCCGTTAATCCAGTCGTTCCAACAACTGGTGTTAAATGACGTTTTAAAGCGAATTGTACATTCTCAAATACTGCACTTGGAATACTTAAGTCCACCCACACATCAGCACTTGGAAAGTTATCTGAAAGTTGTTCGAAAATAGCTTTACTGTCGAGTTCCGGTGCCAATTCAGTATGTGCGTTAGCATGTGGTCCATATACAGCAACCAATTGGAATTGATCATTCTTATGAATCATATTGAGAGCAGCTTGACCCATTTTGCCGTAGAAACCCGCTAAAATAATCTTAATCATTATCAGATACCCCTTGTGCTAAGATTTCATGCAATTCATCACTTTGTTGACTGTTTAATTTTAAAATTGGCAGTTTTGGTTCACCAACCTCAAATCCAGATCGGTTCAAAGCATCCTTAACAGGTGCTGGTGATGGATGACTAAATAATGCTGTCATCTTAGGTGTTAATTGATCCTGTAATTCAGCAGCAGATTTAATATCACCTTGATCAAACAGATCAGTGACGGTTTGCATTTGATCACCAAAGAGATGACTCGCAACTGAAATTACACCTTTGACACCAACCTTAGCACCAGACAATAACTGTCCATCCTCACCGGTATAAACGTCAAAATCTAAGTCTTGTGTGTGATCAACTAAATAGCTTAAATCATCTAAATTTGTACATTGCTTAACTCCAATAATGCCTTGTTGATGAGCTAATTTAACGATTGTTTCGTTAGCCATCGTCACACCTGTACGTCCGGGAATGTTGTAGATAATCAATGGCAAATCACTGGCTTCGGCTACCGCAGTAAAATGGGCAACCATTCCTGCTTGGTCGGGTTTATTGTAATAAGGAACAACCACTAATCCAGCATCAATTCCATTAATCTGAGCAACTTCTTTAGTAAAATTGACCGTATCAGACGTACTGTTAGTTCCCGTCCCAGCAATGATTTTTGCTCGACCATCCACAATTTCTACAAATTTACTAAATAAATTGATTTTTTCATCATGACTTAAGTTAGGGCCTTCACCTGTCGTTCCACCAATGACAAATCCATCACTACCGTGTTGAATCAGATGATTGGTAAGTTGTTCTAGCTCATCGTAGTTAATGGAACCATCTTGATTAAATGGTGTTACAAGTGCCGTTATTATTTGATGTGTATTACTCATTTCAATTCTCTTCTTTCATTCGATATTCTAAGAAAGCCGTAATCTTTTGAACTGCTGGTTCTAAAGCTTTTTCATCGGGATTAAAGGTACTTGAATGCAATTGGCTTGTATCACCAACACCGAGCCAGAACATGGTGCCCGGAATCTTTGATAGTAAGTATCCGAAATCTTCACCCGTCATTGCTGGCTTGGAAATTTGAAATGTGTCCGGATAGTTTTGTTGCATAAAATTAATGAAACGGTCGGTTGTTGCAGGATTATTTACAACTGGCAAATATCCGCCCTGACGCATTTCTACTTCAACCTGACAATCAAATGCAAGCTCAATTCCCTTACATACCTCATCGATTCGTTTACGAATCAACATAATCATTTCTTGTGAAAACCCACGCACTGTTCCATGAAGTTCTGCCTCACCAGCAATTACGTTCCGAATATGACCAGCCTGCAATTGCCCAATGGTAAATACCCCGCCTTCGGTTGGATCAACATTACGTGAAACAATTGTTTGAAGTTGAACCACTAAATTGCTTGCTGCCACAACCATGTCGTTAGCTTCATGAGGAAAACCGGCATGACCACTTTTACCAATTAATTTGATATCGACTTCTGTCGTTCCGGCAAATAACACACCGGGACGACAAGCTAAGTTGCCAGCTGCATAATCTGGTGTATCGTGAAGTGCGTAGATTTCATCCAAGTGCCATTCATCTGTGAACACACCTTGTTCGTACGCTAACTTTCCACCATTTTCACTCTCTTCAGCTGGTTGAAAGAAAAACACAATATTATCGACAGGTTGATGTTCAGCAAAATGATTCAAAATTCCCAAAGCCACCGTCATATGTAAGTCGTGGCCGCAGGCGTGCATTGTGTGCTTATATTGAGATTTAAACTCTAACCCAGTTTCTTCCTCAACTGGTAAAGCATCAATATCAGCGCGATATCCAATCGTTCGTTTAGGTGCACTTCCAGCTACCCGCACCAACAGCCCAGTTGGCAAATCAGGAATTTCATGAATAGTTAAAAGCTCTTGATTAAATTGTCTAACTTCATTTAATAGGAAGTCATGTGTTTGAAATTCCTGTAAAGCTAGTTCCGGTATCTGATGTAACGCTCTTCTGATTTGGCTTAAACCATTTGCTAAAAGTTCTGTCATTCTACATCTTCCTTAATTCATCTAGTAGTTGTGTTTTTGATTCAGTTTGTTGATCAATATCTTTAATTTTACGAGCGGGAACGCCAGCTACCATTGTGTGTGGTGCAACATCTTTCGTTACAATCGCACCTGCTGCAACTACCGCACCATCACCAACTTGAACTCCTTCAATCACAACCGCATTAGCACCAATGACAACATCATTTCCAATTGTAACTGGCGTTGCCGAAGGTGGTTCTACTACACCTGCTAACACTGCTCCGGCACCAATATGTGATCTCTTGCCGACGATTGCACGGCCACCAAGTACAACACCCATATCAATCATGGTTTCTTCACCAATTTCAGCACCGATATTAATGATAGCGCCCATCATGATTACTGCATGTTTTCCAATTGTGACTTGATCCCGAATTACAGCTCCTGGTTCAATTCGAGCATCTATCTCCTTAATATCTAGCAGTGGAACGGCTGAGTTACGAGCATCATTTTCAATTTCAACATCCTCAACCTGAGATTGGTTTTCATCAAGCCATTCTTTAACATCTGCCCAATCACCAAAGATGACCCCACTCTTAGTTTCTACGAAAGCTCTAATTGAGTCTGGAAATGATAGATTTGCTAAATCACCTTTAATATATGCTTTAACTGGCGTTTGCTTTTTTGAATTACCAATAAAATCAATAATTTCTTGTGCGGTCATTTTCTTTGTCATAGTTTCCTCCTATATTAATGAAGTATTCACTGTCTAAATTAACTAAATCTTGGAACGTTTCTCTTTTAATCACAATTTGTGCACGATCATTTTCAACGAAAACAACTGCTGGTCGTGGGTTTCGGTTGTAATTAGAAGCCATTGAATATCCGTAAGCTCCCGTAGCTAAGATAGCAAAGATATCGCCTGGCTTTGTTTCTGGTAGCGGCTGGTTCTTGATTAAAATGTCGCCTGATTCACAGTACTTTCCAGAAATTCGAACATTTTCTACAACTGGTGCATGAACCTTGTTTGCAACTACACCGCTATAATCAGCTTGGTAAAGGGCTGGTCGGATATTATCACCCATTCCACCATCAACACTGACATAAGGTTGATAATTTGGAATATCCTTCCGAGAACCAATCGTATAAAGGCTGTATCCTGCTGGTCCCACAAGTGAACGTCCGGGTTCAATCCAAATTGCTGGCAATGGCAAATGATTTTGTTCTGCGGCCTGTCGCACATTTTGAATGATTTGGCGAACAAGTTCTTCAGGTGCAGGTGGATTGTCGGTTCCAACATATTGGATTCCAAATCCTCCGCCAACATTTAAAACCTCACTCACAAAATCATATCGTTTCTTCCAATGAACGAGGAGTTGCATCAATCGTTCAACCTCTAAATCGAATCCTTCAGATTCAAAAATTTGTGAACCAATGTGACCATGAATCCCGATTAAATTAAGATTGCTATTTTGATTAACAATTTCAAATGCTTGATCTGCTTGACCTGAATCAATATCAAATCCAAATTTACTATCAATTTGGCCGGTTTGATCGTACTCATGGGTATGAGCCGAAACACCTGGTGCTACTCTTAAAATGATATTCACAGTTGTTGGTTGTTCTTCCAATAATGATTGTAGTAATTCCAGCTCATGGAAGTTATCCACAATAATGGTCCCAACGTGATTTTCAAGTGCCATTGATAATTCTTCTCGGCTCTTGTTATTTCCGTGAAAACTAATTTGACTAGCTGGAAAATGTGCTTGCAATGCGGTATAAAGTTCTCCACCAGATACAACATCAATGTGCATATTTTCCTGAGACATAACTTGAAAAATGGCAATGGAAGAAAAGGCTTTGGAAGCATAACTCACTTCGTACTCAGTTTGTTCTTCCTCAAAGACTTTTTTAAATTTGCGAATCTGACTTCTAATCCGTGCCACGTCATAAACGTTCAGCGGAGTGCCATATTGCTGAACAAGTTTGGTAGCTTCAATTCCACCAATCGTTAGTTGATCTTCTGCATTTGTTTCAATATCAAGATTTGCTGACATAATCATTCTCCTAAATAAAAAAGTCTTTTCACCATTGTGGAATCCACACAGCGAAAAGACTTTGGAAATGATCATCTTATTCGTTAAGCGCCCCACAACGAGTGAACGTTGTGACAGTCCGTTGCTTATTGAGCAGCGTCCCAGCTAAGTTATTTACACGAATAACCGCTTCGGCAACTTCCCCTTTCGATAGCTTCAAAGTTCTGTGTGAACTCCACCACCTAATCTTGTCGGTTGCGACCTCTTAAGTTAATTAAAAGATTATAATATTTCTCACAGTTAGTCAAGTTATTTTTTAATCTTTATTTTGACAGACGACTTTAATTTTAAAAATAAATACTCGTATTGATTCCACACAATCTATAGAAAGCTTTTATATCAGCTATGAACTTAGCTCTTGAAATTATTTCGAAGCATGTTAATATCAAAACCAATCACATTTAAAAATTAAAAAATTCTAATAATTAAGCAGGGATAACATTATGAAAATTGTTAAATTCGGTGGAACATCACTCGCTAGTGGACCACAACTTGAAAAAGTTATTAATATTATTAAGTCCGATCCAGAACGACAAGTAGTTGTGGTTTCTGCTCCCGGTAAACGTTTTGCCAATGATATTAAAGTGACTGACTTATTAATCACATACGCTAATAAAGTTTTGGCTCACGAGGATTTAACTGAAATTCAAAAATTATTAACTGCACGCTACACAGAAATTGCTGAATACTTTGATTTACCAACTGATCAGGTAGCTCCAATTGTTGATCATATTTTGAATCTACCAAAACAACAATATCCTTCACACGAATTTCTACTAGCAGCTTTCAAAGCTCATGGAGAACGTCTGAACGCAATGTTAACTGCTAAAATCATGACACACATGGGAATACCTGCTAGGTTTTTAAATCCAGACGAAGCTAGTATCACTGTGGAAGGTTCACCAAATGATGCAACAATTTCAGAAGAATCTTACGATAAATTGAATCAAATTGAAGTTGGTAACGAGCGCATCATTGTTCCCGGATTTTTTGGATATACCAATCAACATGAAATTGCCACATTTGCGCGTGGTGGTTCAGATATTACCGGAGCTATTTTGGCACGTGGACTACATGCTGATTTGTATGAAAACTTTACAGATGTCGATGCGATTTACTCTGCTAATCCTGCTGTGGTTGACCATGCATTTCCAATCGATCAGATGAGCTACGTCGAGCTTCGAGAACTTTCATATGCTGGCTTTAGTGTTTTTCAAAATGAAGCTATTATCCCTGCTATTCAGGGTCAAATTCCAATCAATGTTAAGAATACTAATCATCCGGACCGACCAGGCACGATGATTGTTCCGAAGAAAGATGCTTTATATAATCGTCCAATTACAGGTGTTGCAGGATCCAGCAGGTTTTCAGCGCTATACTTGCACCGCTATCTTTTAAATAAGGAAACCGGCTTTACGCTCAAACTACTCCAAATCTTTTATAAATATGGAGTAAGTTATGAACACATGCCTTCTGGAATTGACGATTTAACTGTCATCTTTGATAAGAGCCATTTAACTGAAACAACTATTTCAAAAATGTGCGCGGAAATTAAAGAAGCCCTCCATCCAGATCAAATGGAATGGATTGATAATTATGCCATCATCATGGTCGTTGGTGAGGGAATGCGTGGACGAGTTGGAACACTTGATCACATCCTCCACTCGCTTGCTATCAAGAACATCGGTGTCCGAATGATTAATCAGGGTGCTTCTCGAATTTCAATCATGATTGGTGTTAATAAGGAACTTGCCAATCCAGCTATCAAACAAATCTATCATGAATTTTTTCAAACTGAACCAATGTCGCTCTAAAACACATGTACCAATTTAAAAAAGGAGTATTAATATGACTGAAATTTTAAGAGTCCACGGATCAGAAAATACATTTTTATTAATTGATCAGCGCAACTTAAATCAACCATTATCCGACTCAGAACTACAACAGCTTGCTCAGACTAGTTTAAAGAGTGATGATAAAGCTGTTGGCGGAACTGATGGCCTGCTAGTTGTTAATCAACCAACCAAAGAACACGCGCTAGCACAAATGCGTGTAATTAACTCAGATGGTAGTGAAGCCAGCATGTGTGGCAATGGTTTGCGCACTGTAGCTCGTTATCTTTCTGAAACCACCAATCAGGATCAATTTTTAGTTGATACAATGCACGCTAACTTACGCGTCCGCAAAATGCCTCAATTATTTACTGGGATTCCAACCTTTAGCGATGAAATTTCGCCAGTTAGTTTTGATTTAGATACTTTACCTATGACATTGCCAGAGCATACTCAAGTAATTGATGAAATCATCCCTGAGTTACATCCCTCAATTCATTTTTCAGCTGTTTCAGTTCCCAATCCGCATCTAATTGGAATCGTAACTCACGATGAAATGGAAAGTAGCTTACTTGAAGACTTAGGTCGTCGCTTAAATGAACCCAATGAATTCTTTTCGGATGGAGTTAACCTGAGCTTTGTTGAAATACTGGGACCCAACCGAATTTTTGTCCGAACCTTTGAACGTGGCGTTGGACTAACAAACGCTTGTGGAACCGGTATGTCAGCTGCCACACTTGTCTATGACTTAACTCATCCCGAATCAGGAACTTTCGAGACGCTCACAAACGTCACTAATCCCGGTGGTATGGTGCAAACGACCGCTCATAAAAATGATGACCAATATTGGATTGAACTCACTGGTAATGCCACTGTAACTTTTAAAATTGAAATAACCGAATCCGATTTACACGACGCTAATTTAGAAAACATTACTGCTACAGATACCCACGAAGAAACGCAGTATCAAAGATTTGTTAACAGCTTATAAAAAAATCTCTCCTGAATCAGGAGAGATTTTTTTATGAAACATATTTACTTAAAAAGTTTTTGACAGTTTTAAAGTACAATTCAGGTTCAGTATCCATTGATTTAGCGTGTTTGGCACCATTAACAATCAACTTTTCTTTTGGACCTTTAGTAGCTTCATAAACCGGTTCTAACATTGATGTTGGAACGAATGTATCCTTACTTCCATGAATAAATAGCATTGGGAGTTTATTCTTGTGTAGCTGTTTAACCGCACTGGCTTCGGAATAATTATAACCAGCTCGAAGTTGTGAAATTAAACTAACTGTTGGTACCAGTGGCCATTTTGGTAAGTGGTACATACTCTTTGCCTGATAGGTAATTTCATCATCAACACTAGTGTACCCACAATCTTCAACGAATGCTTTCACTTGATGAGGTACGTCCTTTTCGCCACTGGTCATCATGGTAGTTGCACCACCCATACTGATTCCCCACATGACAAGTTGTTGGTTAGAGCCTTCCGCTTTTAGCAGCTTGTTCATCCATTTAATATAATCACGACGGTCAATCCAGCCATAGCCGATTAACTTACCTTCACTCTTACCATGCGCTTGATCATCCGGTGCCAAAACGTTATAACCCATTTCATGGAACATTCCAGCCGCACCACCATCTTGCGTTTTATCCGCCATATATCCGTGTGCTAAAATAACTGACTTATTAGTCTTATGTTCTGCTGGAATATAATAAGCATCCAATTGATGTTTCCCATTTGCAGATGTCATTTTCCAATTTTCTTTATGGACCGTTTGGTACCAATGACGTTGCTTGTACAGTGGGTCTTTCTTCGATAATTCTGTTGAACTCGACAAGAAGCTTTTATGTCCTCTGACTTCGGCAACGTGGAAGAAATACATTCCCGCACCAATATCTAAAATTAATAGTGTACCGAGCACTATTGAAAACCATTTAACAAATTTCTTCATCCGAAACCTCCATAATCATTATTTGATTATAGTAAATGTTGTTAATTAATTTTCGATAAAATACGATCTCATTTGCACAATTCCCCAAATTAAAGGATATTTTGTAACTTTAACCTGTGACATTGACATAGCGTAACTTAATTGTGGGTGGAA
>NZ_JQCQ01000041.1 GCF_001437605.1 Pediococcus argentinicus | reverse complement strand
ATTACCAACAACAGATATTGTAGAACCAAATTAATTCTAATATATTGAGTTTTTTCGCGTAACCAAACTTAACAAAATTTGTTATTTTTGATTGATTTTAATATTCAAAGAGATATTCTATGCTTAATAGCATAAGGGGTAGAGAAAAATGAAAAATCAGAAAAATGTGATTGCTAATAATTTACGTTTCTTACGAAGTCAAAAAAAGTGGAGCAAAGAATATTTAGCAGAAAAACTAGATGTTACTCGTCAATCAATTGCCAAATGGGAAAACGGTGAATCACTTCCAGATTTAATAAATTGTGTTGCTCTTTCTGAATTATATGGCGTAGATTTGAACAATCTAGTTAGATACGATGCCGATAAAGAAGGGATGCCAATTGGCCCAGCAAATAAACATATTTTTGGAACAGTTAAAGTGGGTGATCGTGGCCAAATTGTTTTACCAAAAAATGCACGCGACATGCTCGAAATTAAAGCTGGTGATAACTTAATGGTTCTTGGGGATTCTGGTCAAGAATCACCAGGGTTGGCATTAATCAGTACAACCACATTTATGAAGATGACAGGGCAAAAGCTCGATAACTTTTTCTTTAATAAGGATGAATAAAATGAATTTACTTGAAGTACATGATTTATCAAAAAAATATCCTAATTTTGAATTAAAACAGATTAATTTTAATATTCCTGCGGGAAAAATAATTGGTTTGATTGGCGTCAATGGAGCTGGAAAATCAACAATTCTGAAATCGATTTTGAATTTGGTGCCATTTGAGACGGGCAGTATCCAAATGTTTGGCAAGGAATTTAGAGACAATGAAGTTTTTTGTAAACAACAATTAGGTGTTGTTCTAGGTGGCGTAGATTTTTACAAAGAGAAAAAGTTACGTGATATTACTAAAGTGACGAAAACTTTTTATGGTAATTGGGACCAAATCGCGTTTGAAAAATATTCTAAAATGTTTAATCTTGATGAAAATAAAAAAGTTAAGGAACTTTCATTTGGTATGCGTGTGAAATATTCCATTGCCGTTGCCCTTTCTCATCAAGCTAAACTTTTAATTTTTGATGAGCCAACAAGTGGATTAGACCCTGTATCTCGTGATGAGTTGCTCGAAATATTTTTACAAATTGTGAAAAAAGGTGACACGAGTATCCTTTTCTCCACGCATATCACTTCTGATTTGGAAAAGTCGGCTGATGAAATAATTTATATCAAAGATGGCGAGTTAATTAAGGCAGCACCTAAAGAAGAATTTATCGAATCGTTCCAATATCTAAAAGATGATACTGACAAAAATGATCTCACGCTCGACGATATTATGGTGAGAATGGAGGGTAAGCACTATGAATTTTAAATTGTTAAATAAAGAATTTCGTTTAGCTGCACACCCAAATCTCTATATATTTTCATTAATGGGTCCGTTGTTACTTGTTCCGGCCTATCCTTACACGATACTATTTTTATTCAGTTGCATTGGAAACTATGTTAATTTAATGTATTCGAGAGAAACAAACGACATATATTTTACTGAAATGTTGCCGATAAAAAGAAGCGATGTTGTCAAAGCAAAATGGCAAGTTTTGCTAATTTCACAAGCTTTTATGATTCTGTTTTCGATTCCGTTTGCGTTAATTCATGGACAAGTTTTTAAAACAAACAATGTTGCTGGGATTGATGCCAATGTTGCTTACTATGGATTTGGATTGATGATTTTAGGAATATTCAATGTATTCTTTTTAACGGAATTTTTCAAAACAGCATATAAAGCAGGTATAGCATTTTTGATGGGAATTATTCCGGCATCATTAATCGCAATTGCTGTCGAAGTTCTTGTGCACTTTCCTAATTTTGCGTGGCTTGATTCAATTAGCGGATCAGACCAACTAAAGCAATTACCAATATTAGTTATTGGAATTATTTTTTATGCTCTAATGATGTGGGTAGCTTATAAAGTTTCAATTAAACGATTCGCAAAAGTTAATTTATAAAAAGATTGATGTGCTGAAGTAACAGCATATCAATCTTTTTTTGCGTTATGCAATTGATGATTTTAATGAACGTTGAACAACACCTGTGATAAAAGAAACCATCTTGTCCAGTGGCATTGATTGATTCTTTAACCAATCTTGCAGCATGCCGCGCATCCCATTCTCCACGTAATTCCAACAATATTTTCTTTCGATCTCCGTATCGTACTCACTGTATGCGAAGTTTAAATCAGTTGCTATTTTCATAATTTTAGAAAGAAATTTTGATTCTTGAATTGATAATAATGCTAATGCGAGATTTTGATTTCCATAAATAAACGAAAGAAAAAGTTCGTGAAAATCAAATAAACTTTGTGGCACTTCTTGAACGACTAAATTATTAAATTCGTCTGTAAGGTCATTTTCAAGTTCATCTAGAAGTTCAAAAATATCAACATAATGTAGATAAAATGTTCTTCTGTTTACATCGGCCATATTTGTTATTTCTGTAATTGAAATTTTATTAAATTCTTTTTGACCAAGAAGTTTAATAAAAGAATTAATAATATTTTTTCTTGTCCTTTGAGCACGATGATCCAATTTTTTTGTCATAATCCCTCCACAATAATTCATATGTGTGAATTATAACACGTTTGGTAATTAATGTTTATTGTTAAGAATCAGGATTGGTTATAAATTTACAACATAAACATAAGGAGGTCATACAATGACAAAAAGAAAAGATCAAGCAATGGCAATGTTAACAGCTATTGAAACGGGAAAAACAGATACAATTTTGGAAAATGTAAGTGAGGTTGAATATACACAACATAATTTACAATTTGGAAATGGACGTGATGCTATTTTGACATCAATTCCTGCACTTCAAGTTTATAAAGCTACTTTAAAGTTTCTTAGATCAATTGAAGATGGAAACCTAGTCGCTATTCAAACTGAATATACATTTAGTGGTCAGTTAGTTAATGGATTCGACGTATTTCGATTTGATGGTGAAAAAATTGTCGAACATTGGGACAATTTAGAGATTTTTCAAGGAAATATTAACGATAAAAGTTCACCTTTTGATGGATCAAAGCATTTAGATGGTAGCATTTCAACTGATGAAACCAAAGAAATAGCACGAAAATTTCAACAAACATTAATTACTAAAGAAATTAAGAATATGGAAAACTATTTTTCAAACGATTTAGAAAATCATATTTCTGGAGTAAAAAATGGTTTTTCTGAATATGTTGAATTTTTGAATAATTCTTCAAATTATAATAAAGATCATTTCATTATTGCTGAAAATAATTTTGCGTTAGTAACTAGTGAGGGTGTTGAAAATAATGAAGAAGTTGGATATTACGATTTAATCCGAATTGATGATCATAAGATTGTTGAAATATGGAGAACAAAAGAAATATTTCTTCCTAAAGAACAAAGAGCAAACGAAAATGGTAAGTTCTAACTAAGGAGAATGAAATGACAGAGTTAAAATATGAAACTTTAAGTGATGTTCGAAAGAGTGTTACTAGAGGCATTCCAAAAGGAACTGAAGAATTGGAATGGGTATCAAATACAGCAACACTAATTTATGGGAATCAAGATGCGGTTTTAATTGATACCTTTATGACAAAAGATGCGAATTTAAAACTAGTTGATTGGATAAAAGGTTTTGATGTAAATCTAAAATATATTTATATTACACATGCTCATTCTGATCATTTTTTTGGAACGGGAATAATCAAGGATGCATTTCCTAATGTAAAAATTATTGCAACACAAGAGACTGCTGATGGATTACCATCAATTATTATGCCTGCAATGTTAAAAACGGTTTGGCAAAATTTGTTTCCAAATCAAATTCCAGAAAAGATACATTTAGTCGACGAACTGGTTGATGGTAGATTTTATTTAGAGGATGAGGAAATAAAGATTGTTAAAGACGGATTTACTGATACTCATGACTCAACTAGTTTGTGGATTCCTAGTTTAGGACTAATTGTTGCAGGAGATGCCACCTATAATGGAGTTCATCCATTTATGGCAGAAACAACACAACGAGCTCGAGAAAATTGGATTAATGTTAATGAAGAACTATCTAGTTTAAATCCAAAATATGTAGTAGCTGGGCATAAGAATCCCGATTTAGATGACAATCCAAAAATTTTACTGGAAACTGCAGAATATATTAGAACATTTAACAATTTATCCAAAATTGCAAATAGTGCAGAGGAATTATATAAAGAAATGTTAGAAAAATACCCAACAAGAATTAATCCAGGATCACTATGGGGAGTTTCAAATTCAACAATAAGATAGGAGAAATAATGAATAAAATAAAATATGATGTTTTCACAACTAACCTACCGGGTGTTGTTCCAGGAGTACCGAGTGGGACAGAAGATTTAGAATGGTTTCCAAATTCGTCAGTTTTAGTGTATGGAGAAAATGAAGCTGCAATTATCGATACCTTCATGACAAAAAGTTCAAACGAAGAATTAATTAAATGGATTTTGGAACATAAAGTTAACTTGAAGTATATTTATATTACACATGCTCATACTGATCATTTTATGGGTGCTGGAATGTTAAAAACGGCATTTCCAAGTGCAAAAGTTATTGCTACTAAAGAAACCAAAGAAGGTATTCAACCGATTTTACTACCAGAAACTACAGCTCAAATTTGGGAACACATGTTGCCAGGTGAAAAGCCAAATCCAATACTTGATATTGATGAAACTGTTGATAAATCATTCTTTGTTGACGGAAGTGAGTTTGAAATTATCAAAAATGGTTTTACAGATACTCATGATACAACTAGTTTGTGGATTCCTGATATTAAATTAATTATTGCTGGAGATGCTGTATATAATGGAGTTCACCCATTCTTGGCAGAAACAACTTTAAAAGATAGAGAAAATTGGATTGAAGTCGATAAAAAATTGAAAAATCTTAATCCAAAATATGTTGTTGCTGGGCACAAGAATCCTGACAATGATGATAATCCTAATATTTTAGATGAAATGATTGAATATATTACTGATTTCGATAATCTTAAGAAAATAATTTCAGATCCGAATGAAGTATTTGAAAAAATGATGAAAAAATATGGAACGAAAATAAACCCAGGATCTCTCTGGGCAGCTGTTCATTTATAAAATAAAAACTCAGTATATTTAGAAATTATTTTCCGAATATACTGAGTTTTTCATTCAGTCTTATAAAACAAATTTATTAATTGCTTCAGCCACACCTGTCGTGTAATTAGCTTTAGTAATATATTTAGCAGTATTTTTTGCTTCGTCAGAACCATTTGCGACAGATACTGGAAGACCAACTTTTGTTAACATGGGAATGTCATTGCTATTGTCACCAAGTGCCATGATTTCATCTTTTTTAATACCAAGACGGTCAGCTAGTTCAAGTGTTGCGGATCCTTTATCAGTTCCTGCATGATTGAATTCGGTGTATATTCCTTATGAATAAGTCACATTTAAATCAAAATAAACACCAGATAGTACTGCTTCAGCCATTTCTTGTTGCTTAACTGGATCAGAATTCATCGTAATAACTTTTATGATTGGTGTATCTTTGAATTCATCAAGATTATCGGCTTCTAGATATTTGAAATTAACGCCACGCGTTCTCAAGTATGCTTCATCTTCAGAAAGTGGGTTATATAAGAATACGTCATTCAATGTGTAAACATGTGTATCAAAGTCTTTGAACTTTTTGGTAATGTTAAAAATATCTGATGCTTGCTCAAAACTGAGACCGTTAGTTTGTAATACTTTTTGATTTTTGTTTTCGACAATTGCTCCACCGTTATATGAAATAACATATTCGTCAGGTTCACTGTAAAGATCGAGGACTTTTAATAATTCTTGAATAGACGCAAATCCTCTTCCGGTATTTGGGACGAACTTAACCCCTTTTTCGCGTGCTTTTTTGATTGCTAGTTTATTTTCTTCAGATACGCTACCATCCGCACCTAATAGTGTTTCATCTAAATCGCTGACAATTAATTTAATCATTGCTGTACTCATAATTTTCGTAATAGATTAAGAGTAAATGATTTTAATAACGATTACAACGCTGCGATATGTTAAAAATAACTGTTGTAACACTAGGTAAGTGCATTCATCAGTGACTTGTTTTTCTTAGTGTGTTTTGTTCCAAAAAAACATAAACCGAAAATTTATACTGTGTCAGGTATTTGTTTAAAAATCGTAGAATCACTTGAAGCCTTTTATAATAACTGCATAATACAAAGAATGTTTTGATTTTAATATCGACGGAAGTTTTAGACAATCTTCAAGCGGTACTGCTTGGATTTCTGAAGCGTTTAATTTCGAAATTAGCGTTGAGAAGTCGCCAAAAATTGACTCATCTCGAAAAAGATCAAGAAAAACAAACTCGCCGTGTGGGCTTAGCACACGAAGTGTTTCGTTAATTAATGAAGCTTTATCTTGAACTGAGGTAACTTCATGAAAAGTAAGTACACTTACAACCGCATCAAAACTATTGTTAGTAAATGGTAATTTGGATGCACTTGCTTTTTGAAATTTTGTTTGTTTAGATACACCCATTAATTCGGCATTATATTCACATTGTTGCTTTGAGTATTCCCAATTTTTTGACCATGAATCAATGCCGGTAACAGTAATATGCGAATTATTTTGAGCAATCTTAATTGCTAGAGCTCCGCTACCCGTACCTACATCCAGTACCTGTCGATGATCATGCTGAAGTAGTGAGGCAACTGTTGTGTGTATTTTGTCCTGATAGCCACCGCCACCGCTAGAGAATTGATAGTATGTGATGATTAGTACTGTCGTTATGTAGATAAATGGCAATGATAATAGACCAAGAAGCCAAAAATATATAGACTTCATTGCTAGAAGACCCGCAATAAGCAAAATGATAAGGCTAATTGCAAAGAAGATTATGATTCTTTTTCTTCGAATCCATGTGTTGTACTTAGGTTTAACCATGTTATTTCTTTCTCCATAATTTAAAATTTTTTATTTGTTTTCGTAGATTCTATAATTAATCCGAACACAAAATAAAAACCCAAAGCAAAAGCTTACAATGGTAGTGACCAAACTAAACCATGAAAGAAGCGATTACTTTAAGCATTACTACTTTAACACAATTTGAATGAGGAACGATTGCTTATCTAGTAAATTTAGGTAAAACTCAACAAGAAATTGCCACCACTATTGGTGTGGCAAAATCTACCATTAATTATGAATTACATCGTGTTATCCCATATAATGCGAAACTTGCACAACTTGATGCAGATCAAAAAAGAAAAAACTGTGGTCGAAAAACAAAGTTAACTATTGAACTAGAAACAAAAATTATCAATCATTTAAAACTAACTCTTTCACCATCAATGGTAGCTAGAGAACTTAATATAGCAACTTCCTCAATATATAATTAGATAAACAGAAAACTAATGAACTTCGATTCAAAACAATTACCAGATAAAGATATTAGACGTGCCAGATCAAATGAAACAAGAGGCATTATCAAGGTTGGTAGTTCTATTGAAGAGCGGCCTATAGAAATTAATACACGTTCTGAGTTTGGTCATTGGGAAGTTGACACTGTGTTATCAAGTCGAGGTGAATCAAAGCATTGTTTGGTAACTTTTATCGAAAGAAAAACAAGATTACTGTGGGCAATCAAGATGAATAGTCGCTGTTCAGAGGCATTAAATGAAGCTTTTAAGAAGTTTCATAATAACTTTGGGTCTACAGTCAAATCAATAACCGTTGATCACGTAAAAGAGTTTTCAAAATATCGTGAAATAGAGAATGATTATGGAATTAATGTATTCTTCTGTCACCCATATTCTCCATGGAACGAGGAATAAACGAACGATTTAATCGATACTTACGTTGGTTTTTTTCAAAGAAAACAAACTTCGAAAAGGTAACAGAAGATGAAGTAATTGAGTCACTTGAATTAATCAATAACCGTCCGTTAAAAGTATGTAATGGACTAACTGCTATTGAGAGTTTTAAATTATGTTCGGATTAAACTTGTAATCTACCATATCTAATTTATTTTCTTGTAAACACAACTGTTAGATCATTTCCAGGGTCAGTGTGACGTGCAACTATTCCGTGCGCTTCACCAACGGTTTCCTTATTGGTCTTGATTACAGTTTGATAAGCATTTTAGAAATTCATGGAACTCTATCCTATTCCTGATTCAAATCCTTGAAACGCTTCATCAAATTCTGGTGTTTCATCTAGGTCTGAGTGAATGGTAATTTTATCAAGTTCATTATTGAGGACATTCATACTAATTCTAATCGGACCATTGTGCAGTAATTCATTTTCTCCTTCGGGAGTGACCGAAGAAGTTTTTTTGAGTAAAGAACACTGATTTGACGGTCTTTTACAAATTTTAGAATGGTATAAAATAGTTAAAAATAGGTTGAATGTTTGCCACAGAATACGCCAGAAAAAAACAGATAATATTTAGGAAGTTAATTCTAGATATTATCTGTTTTTTTATTTTTTCCCGAATTTAAATGGCTAACTTTTGTGGCGGCTTCAAAAGTCAGCCTCTTTTTAAATGTAGCATTTATTTATAATCAGTAATCCCAGCTCTGCCTTTCTGGTCTTCCAAAGCTATTAATCGTTTTTCTAATCCTTCGTGCATTTTATTATACGAGTCACTACCAAGTGCTAATCTAAGCGGCCCTTGACCTTGTTCAACTCGTTTGATAATCTGTTCAGCCATCTTATCAGGGTCGCCCAGAATAGAATTTTCCATTCCAGCAGGTGCAGGAACGCGACCACTAATCAGCGCAGTAATCTTACCAGCGTCAGTATCGTTGTAAACGCTCATTGGCTTACTGAACACACCATGACCACCAGCAAAATTGGTTCGAATACCACCTGGTTCAACAATTGTAGTTTGAACGTTAAACTCTGCTACTTTTTGAGCGAGCGCTTCAAAAGCTGCTTCGACAGCCCATTTGGATGCACTATACATTCCCAGTGCAGGTGTGGAGTATTGTCCAGCCATACTTGATATTTGAACGATTTGTCCATGACCCTGTTTTCTGAAATAGGGTAAGAAAGCTCGCGCCGTATATAATGAACCAAATAAATTAATCTGAAAAATGTTTTGAATTTGTTCATCACTGAATTCTTCAACGGCACCATATAGTCCGTAAGCGGCGTTATTTAATAAAACGTCAACAGTACCAAAATACTTAACAGCTAAAACGACAGCTGAATTAACTGCATTAGAGTCACTTAAATCGAGAGTTGTTTCCCAAAGCTAATCACTGTAAGTTGCTTTTAAGTCATCTAGCGCGCCTAACTTACGAGTTGTTGCAGCTACACGGTCTCCCCGTTTTAACAATTGTTTGATAACCGAAGTTGCTAGACCACCAGATGCACCGGTAATAAACCATGTTTTCATATTCGAATTCCTCCTTGAATTTAGGACGTTACAGTTGTAACGTCTTGATGTTGAGTAGTATAATGCACCTATTAATTGAAAACAATGGAATAGCTGGGCGACGTTACAAAGGATGGAATATTGTTATGGATACAAACTATAATCAGGAACAAAAGAATTTGAGCCGGGAAAGTATAGTAACTGCTTTAATCGAAGTAATGAAGTATAAAAATTTTGAAGATATCTCTATTACAGAGATTGCTAGAAGAGCAGGTGTCTCCCGCATGGCATTTTATCGTAATTATTCCAGTATGACGGATGTGATTGCTGAAAGGTTAGACAGTATGTACCAGGAATATTCACAACTTTTAGTCCAATCTGATATTTCTAATTATGAAATTACGAGACTGTTCTTTTATTACTTTAGACAACATCGTGAGTTCATCACTGTAATTTTTAAAGCTAAATTAACCTATCTAATGTTAGACTCAATGATTGATTTTATGAATGATTTTTCCAATTATTTAATTTGCAACATTGAAGGAACAGACAAAGCAGATAAGTATAATATTCGTTTTGTAGCTGGAGGTTTTCTAAATGTACTGATGTTGTGGATGGAGAATGGAATGCAGGAGTCTGATGAAGAAATGTCAGAAATTATTGGCAATCGTTTATCTAGTCATATTTCTGGTGTGAAGAATATTTAATTGAATGAAAGTAACCGTTTTTATAAAAAGGGTTGCTTTTTTTATTTTTTGCGGTATATTTATCTTAAATGAATAATCACTTACAAAAAGTAAGCAAAAACAGGGAGGTATTTAACATGGTAAACGTAGATAAATTAGAATTTGGAATTGAAACATTTGGTGATATTGTTGCAAACGAAGATGGTTCATTAAAAACTGCCGCAGAATCAATTCGTCAGATTGTTCATGAAGGTGAATTGGCTGATTCACTAGGCATTAATGTAATTGGCGTTGGTGAACATCATCGTCCCGATTATAGTGTTTCAAGTCCTGAAACAGTTTTGGCATCAATTGCAACTGTTACAAAGAACATTAAGCTAGCAACTGCGGTTACCGTGTTGAGTTCCGATGATCCAGTTCGAGTATATGAACGCTTTGCAACTTTAGATGCCTTATCAAATGGACGTGCCCAGGTTATGTTGGGCCGTGGATCATTTACAGAATCATTCCCATTGTTTGGATATGACTTAACTGACTATGATGATTTATTCAATGAAAAGATTAATTTATATGATAAATTACGTACAGAAAAACCAGTTACATGGTCAGGCAAATTCCGTGCATCGCTCAAAGATCAAGATGTTTATCCTAAGACCGAAAAGGGTGAGCTTGAAACATACGTTGGTATTGGTGGATCACCAGAATCAATCATTCGTGCAGCTCGCTATGGCTACAAAGTGATTATTGCTATCATTGGTGGTCAAGCTGATCGTTTCAAGCCTTACATTGATTTGTATCACAAGGCAGCCCGCAATTTAGGTAAAGAAGAATATCCTGTTGCTGTTCATTCACATGGCTTTATTGCGGATGATAACGATCAAGCTGTTGAAGTTGCTTTCAAGAATATTAAAGAAAACTTTGACCGCATCGGTCTAACCCGTGGCTGGGCTCCAATGAGTCGTGAACAATTTGATGCAGAAACTAAAGTGGGTTCATTTTATGTTGGGGATCCTGAGTTTGTTGCTCAACGGATGGCTCGCACGATTAAATTGCTTGATTTAGGTCGTTTTGATTTAGTATATGGCGCTGGTAACCAAACAGCCGCTCAACGTGAACACATGATTGAATTATATGCGACAAAAGTAATCCCTCGAGTTAAAGAGATTTTATCAGAAGAGGAGGACTAGTTCATGACTATCAAAAAAGTAGGAATTTTTGGTGCAGGAAAAGTTGGTATCGTGTTAGCAGGGTTAGCCTTGAAAGCTGGCTATGAGGTTCGTATCTCCGGTTCAGGACCTGTTGATAAAATTAAATTAACAATCGATACATTGGTACCTGGCGCAATTCCTGAAGTAAATGAAGAAGTTGCTGAACAGAGTGACATTATTATTCTCGCTATTCCCTTGAGTCGCTATAAGAATATTAATCCGGACCTATTAAAGGGAAAATTAGTGATTGATGCGATGAATTATTGGTGGGAAACTGATGGAATCCGTGAAGAGGTTCTCAATCCAGATTCAACTTCTAGTGAACAAGTTCAAGATTACTTCAAGGATACAACGATTGTTAAAACCTTTAATCATATGGGATATCACAACTTACAAGAAGAAGTTCGTCCAAAGGGCGACCCTAAACGAAAAGCACTATTTGTAACAGGCGACAATAAAGAAGCTGTTGACCAAGTGGCAGCATTCGTTGATTCAATGGGATTTGACCAAGTGGTTCATTATGATATTTCAGATGGTATTATGACTGAACCTGGAAGCCCCTTATTTGGAGCCAGCCTGAATTATGAAGATGTAAAGAACACCATTGATAACTTTGATCAGACTGAGTTTGGTAAGAAGATTAAGTTACATCGATAAAAGTAACTAAAAAGCATTACTCTGCGCTCGGCCCTGTCAAGTTGACAT
>NZ_JQCQ01000040.1 GCF_001437605.1 Pediococcus argentinicus | reverse complement strand
GTTTCGCACGCTTTCGCGCACTCAACTTGGTCTAAAGACATAATAAAAGTAACTTTAATAAAAAAGGTCACTTTATTTTTCAAAAGAACTCTTATTTGGAAACTTAGATTGTAGTAGTGTATCAAGTTGTCTTTTTGTATCCTCAAGATCAACGTTCTTTAACTTAACATCATTAATGCATAAAACTTTAGTCTTACTTTCGAGACACTTTTTTATTTTACTAAGTTCACTAACAGTGGTGTACGTACCAAATTTAGTACTTAAAGGAATTGTGTTACCATCTTCAATTTGTCAATATCTGAATAGCCATTGACTTACATCAGTCATCTTTCTAAATCTATTTTGACAAACTGTATCTAAGTATTATTCCTCCAAAGACCACACATTTCTAAAAGTTTCTTTTTTTAAAGCTGATGTAATATGTTGATTATAGTATCCAACAATATCCTTCCAAAGAAAACTAAAAATTGTTCTAAATTGTTTCAGACCATATTTGAATGAAAAAAAGTTACGCCAGTTTTCTTTAAAATCATTTTTTTCGAAAAATATTTATTAATGATCCTTACGTCATTATATACAATCATAGAAAACTCATCATGAGGTGGTATAGGAGAATAAATGCTAACATCTTTTGCCTTATCACTTTCGAAAAAATCAATACTCTTTACAGGCGCATTAAAAAACAGATCATCATTAAAAAGTACAAAGCTTTCCGACAAATCTTTTATTCTATGTAGGTTCAATTCAATAACATTAGAATTAAAGGTAGGTAGATACTTTTCAGGTATATAATCTTGATGCCTAACATGAACTAATCTTTCATTATTTAAATTTATCCAATCTGGCAAATGACCTTCTGTTACTAAATAGATTTTACCTACCCACGGTGCATATTTTTCAACCGATCTGAACCAATATCTAAAAATACCAAAATCTCGAAAACGATCACTGTCATTGAGCTTTGTATCCGCTGAAGAATATTTATTTTTTTGCTTAACCATTTCGGATCGCTTTCGTCTACCCACGTGACAACAAAATCCATTTAATTCCACCTCGCTTAACCATACTAATAATTCTACTTTAGTGCTTCCCTTATAGCATTAGTTGTAAAAAATCCAGTTTTTAATTTCTCACTCAACTTAATTGCATTATTTTTTAAAATAGAATATTCACTTTCGGTCATATTATCAATAAGACTTTGTGCTTCTGTTAATGAACCCACAGTAATTCCAACCTTATTTTCATTAACAAATTCAGCAGTTGCTGATTCTTTCCACACGACTACTGGAATCCCAGTACTTAAGTAGAGCGACAGCTTATGCGAATTATTATATCGCAAATATTCACCATATACTCCATTACAAGTTGTGACTGAATCTCCGTCCCATACGAGTCCAAAAGAAAAGTCTTTCATATGGCTTGGTAAGTCATTAGGTGTATACTCTCCAATGTAACTTATAGAACTAGAATAATCATGCAACCTAGGATTGGGGCCAATCACACTTAAACTCATTTCATTATCAACTTTAGACAACAAAGATGATTTTTCTAGATTACCCGCAAAAACAATTTTTTTATTGAAATTTGAAACCGCCAGTGTATTATTTTCAAGATAATCAAACACATCTAAAACCACTAGTTTCTTAACTACACCATGTTCCAATAACCATTGTTTCATTGCAAAATTGTGAACAATAACGGAGTCAAATTGATTTAATAGCTCAATCTCAATACGAGTAGAATTACTATCGTTTTTTAAATATCGCAGGGATTCTAAATCATGAATTATAACTACCTTTTTAAGGCTCTTTTTTGCGAACACACTTATTAAAGACTTAAAAAAAGGTTACTATACATTGGATACTGGACAACAATACATCCCTTATTTATATTTTTTAATTTAATTCGCCAGAAAAAAGGGATCATCAAAACCTTAATAATTTTATTTGATGGCACCTTAAAATCAATACTTTCAAAATTTTCTTTTTTTAGAATGTTCGTAATATCTATTTTTGCTTTTGAACCGGCTGTATTGATTTGTCCGCTCGTAATATTAAAGACATAATTATCAGTTTTAGAATTCATATACATTAACTGTACTCTCCTTGACTAATTCAGTTAAATAACACTATTTACGGTACATAAAGTAGAAAATTTCATAACTATACTACTCAAAGATATCTTATTGCTACATCTTATCATGTTTTACATCTTTTTTGGCAAAGTTAATATGTTTTTTACTATGTGAAAAGATCAAACTTTTCCATTTTGCATTCATTATATCTAAAATGAAGAACATATCTAAATTAGAACTACAACTTTATGAAAGATAATAATAAAAAATCCACCTAATAATTTATGAAGTCTTACATAATAATTATTAGATGAATTCCTTAATCTTATTTCTTTTTAACGTCTTCAAGTTTAGTACCAGTAACAATTTCCATACCTTCTTTAGTAACAATTAACTGCTTACCAAACTTACGAATTGTTCCTTCTGGAAATCGCTTTGGATATTTATTATAAATTGTGCGCACATAATCCTTCTGCTTGCCCCACATTAGACTAGCTTCACGACTACCAATTAACTCATCAGTATTCAAATCAATTCTCAATTTCTTTGCCATGACCTGGTAATCCTCTTCTCCCATAATATTAAAACTGGTTCGTTTTGAAATAGTGTACCGGATAAACCAGTACGCTGTTTATAATACCAAATTTTAATAAGGATGTCTTGTGAATTAAGTTTTTGTATTGAAGCTTTAATAAAAAATTCAAAATCCAGACTTATTCAGCCTAAATTTTGAATTTTTGTTTTATATCTATTTATATCTATTTTGCTACATATGCTTCTTTAAAGTTGTATGGAATACCAGCGGTATTATAAACCAGTCCTTTAATATTCTTATTCATTAATTGCGGTACCGTTCCATCATAAAGTGGTGCAACGGCTTGATCCTTCATTGATATTTTTTGAGCTTCAGCCATATCATTCCAACGATTTTCCAAGCTATTAGCATCAGCATTGTTTGCCTTATCAATCAACTTGTCATATTCCTTATTTGACCAATGACCATTATTGAATGAATTACCAGAAGTTAATAATCCAACATCACTAATTGGGTCTGAAAAGTCAGCACCCCAAAGCGTTACAACTAAATCAAATTGTCCCTTAACTGATCGAGCTAAACGTGTCTTATATGGAACTGTTTCGATGTTAATCTTAAGACCGGGTAATTTCTCTAAAGCTCCTTGTAAAAATTCAGAAGTTCGCTTGTTATTATCAGCATCATCAACTAGTAAGTTAAGTTCAATATTCTTTTTACCAGTTTCCTTTAAGCCTTCTTTCCATAATTCTTTAGCCTTATCTAAGTCGTAAGAGACTCCTTCTTTTGTGTATGAATCCTGTGCAAAATCAACACCCGTCTTAGGATTCTTGGCTAATCCAGCCGTAACAAATCCTCTTGGTTCACTAGATCCATCAGCTAAAACATTCTTAGTTAGCTGTTTACGATTGATTGCATATGAAATTGCCTGACGAATTTTAAGATTTTTAAGTTCCTTAACTTTCTTTTGATTATATTCAAGATAAGCATTTCGTGCTTGCTTTCTTAATACAAAACTCTTATTTGTCTTAAGATTTTTAACCTGATTTCCAACTAAAAGTGTTTCATCCAGTTGTTTGCTTTGGAACTGATTTAATCCTGTTTGCGGATCCTTTACAACTTGATCGTTAATTTTATCAAGCTTAACAGCTTTTTTATCCCAATAGTTTTTGTTCTTTTCAAGAGACCACTTAAGATTAGTTCCAGTCCATCCCTTTAATTCAAACGGACCATTGTACACTTGGTATTTAGCAGCCGTACCATATTTTGAACCAAACTTATCAACCACTTTTTTATCTTGTGGGAAGAATGATGGGAATCCAAGTAACAACTTGAAGTATGGAATTGGCTTTTCTAATTGAACCGTTAACTTATATTTACCATCAGCTTTGATTCCTAGCGATGAAACTGGTGCCTTCTTAGCTTGGATTTTATCCGCATTCTTTACGCCACTGAATAAGTATGAATATTGAGCACCTGTCTTAGGATCATTAGTTCTTTGCCATGAATAAACAAAATCTTGAGCCGTTACATCATCACCGTTACTCCACTTTGCGTCTTTCCGTAGTTGGAAAGTATAGGTTTTACCGTCTTTGGATACTTCGGTCTTCTTAGCAACCCCTGGCTCAACTTTATTATCTTTTCCTAAGCGAACCAAACCTTCATTAGTATTATTCAACGTGGTAAAACTAATTTCATCAGTTCCCAATGACAGATCCATCGTTGGTAGTTCTGCCTTCTCT
Source organism: Pediococcus argentinicus (assembly GCF_001437605.1). Classification (GTDB taxonomy): domain Bacteria; phylum Bacillota; class Bacilli; order Lactobacillales; family Lactobacillaceae; genus Pediococcus; species Pediococcus argentinicus. The sequence continues at coordinate 8,331 of NZ_JQCQ01000040.1, read as the reverse complement.
GACCAATTTATTTCTTGCTTATCAGCTAAATTTTTTGCTGACTTGTTACCACAGGCAGCTAATAATAAAACTGAACTTGCAATTGCTGCACCCGCTACTAAACTTTTAAGTTTCATTAGCACTCCTCCTCGTAAAATTAAATATAAATTAATAATTGCTAATTAAAATTTAATAATAATATACCTGTATTTTAATCTAAAGTCAACAAAAAATCGACTAAACGTAATTGTTTAATCGATTTAAAATAATCTACTTTTTTAATTTCTCCGCTTCATCCATTCGAACAATCACACGACCATGGAGATCATGTAATTCTTCTGAACGCGAATCTGCTACACTGTCAGCGTCGATTTCAATAAGAACTGAGTTTTCGTAAACTTTCCCAACCGTTCCCTCAAATCCACTTGGGAGAAGAGCGGTTTCTTTAACAACCGCACGATCACCAATATCAAATTTTTTCTTAACTGGTTCTTCTTCTGTTTTATTATTATTATTCATATTCGAACCCCTTTCATGCCGCTTAAATATTATATGCTGTTTAGGTGGGTACGTAAAGCACTTAGTTTCCAGCGTTTACATTAGCATTTTCCACCGCATTATTAGATGTATTTGCAGCACTATCACCAATTGCAGCCGTTCCTGTTTCCGAATGGTCTAAGTCCAAACCACTTCTAATAAAATCTGTTACACGTTGTAACTCAGCCTTAGGCATAATTTCCATAGATTGACCATTAACCGTTTGACCATGCCCTTGTAGATGTGTTTCAGAAACATTCTTTGTAGCTCCACGATAATCTTTGGCTAAATCAACAAGATTACCAAAAGATAAATCAGTCTGTGTTTCATTTGAAATTGATTGGATAAAATCTTTATTTAACAAAGCTGAAACCGAACCACTCTTATGAAGAATAGACATTAATACTTCCCGCTGTCTGGTTTGGCGACCATAATCATTTTGAGGATCATCATAACGCATTCTAGAGTACTCCAAAGCCTTTCTACCGTTCATATGGGTTTTCTGCCCTTTGGTGTAAGTATATCCTTCAAAGTGAAAACTTAAGGTTGGTGTTAAATCAATACCACCTATTTCATTTACAACTTTCTCCATACCGCCCATGTTGACCATAGCATAGAAATCTATTGGTATATTTAACAATCCTTGAACCGTTTTCATACTAGTTCCTGCTTTTCCAAATGCATACGCCGCATTTATTTTGGAAGGAGATTGCTTTTCATACCCCGGAATAGTAACTCCTGTATCACGTGGGATACTAGTTATTGTTGTTTTTGACTTATTAGGGTTAATAGTAACTACCATCATACTGTCAGTTCGACCTTTGTAGTCTCTACCCATGGCTCCTGTATCAGTTCCCATTAAAAGAATCGAAATCGGTTGCTTCTTCGACATTTGATTGTTAACATCCCGATCTTTCTTGATCCCGGCACTCTGATATGCATCGCCAACTGCGTTCTTTAATGCCAAGTACTTACGTGCGCCATAAACTACTCCACTGATAATCAAAACACCTAGTACAACTAAAATCGTATTCCGAATTAGATGGTGCTTCTTAACTACATCTTCACGTCTCATGCTATTTCCCCCTAGTTTTCATTATTCATTTTACACTTAAAGATTACTAAATCGAGTATTTTTTTAAGTGATAAAAAAATCTTAAACATATTAATTACGACTTTTTCTGTCTCATACCTTTACGTTTAGAATGCTTTTTAGAGTGTTTTTTCTTCTTCAGGGGCGTTTCTCTTATATCACTATCTTTTTGTACATTCGTTTTTTTTATCTTAGCACGAGCCTTTGGTCTAGTAGATTGGCGGTCATTATCATTTTTAACTGCAGTTTTTTTAATTGGCTGAACATCTTTAGCCTCTTCGCTGGTCATAACTTCATCATTCATAATCACCAAACTGTTCATTTCAAGATTTAATGATCGTCCGATTTTTTTGACATCGCGAATATCATGATCATTACCAAAGTTAATCACAAATCCACTTTCACCCATCCGGCCGGTTCTACCCACCCGGTGAGTGTAGTTAATAGCCTTTTCTGGAACATCATAATTAATAACCGCTGGCAATTTTTGAATATCCAGTCCTCTAGCAGCAACTTCAGTTACCAACAATAAATCCAACTTACCTTTTCTGAAATCACGTAGTGCTGTCGCCCGGTCTGTCTGAACTTGGTGTCCAGCAATCTTACCAGCGTGAACTCCTTCATGTTTTAAAGTAGCCGCAACCTTTTCAAGCGTTGATACATGATTAAAAAATACCAAAGCTTGAAAATGTTTAAGGTGGCTTAACTTACGTAAGAGTTTTAGTTTGCTAGCATCAGAAGTTACCATCCAACCGTGTTTTACCATACCTTGAGTATGATCGTCTGCTCTAACATCGACAGTGACTGGATCAATCCCAAACCAGTTTGAAATTTGAAACAACGAGTCTGCACTGGTTGCAGAAAAGAAGCCATACTGCAAGGAACCAGGAAGCTGATCTTCAATTTGTCTGATATCACCCAGTGTTTCGCCAACGAGTAGTTCATCCGCCTCATCAACTACTAAAGTATTTATTTCCGAGGTTTTAAGCCGACCTTCATTGACAAGCGTTAACACCCGCCCAGGAGTTCCAACAATAATCTCCGGTTTCTTTTTTAATCGTTCAATTTGACGCTGTAAATTAGCTCCACCAGTAACCGAACTAACTTTCAACTTTAGCAAAGAAGCCCACTCACGAAATACATCCGTAGTTTGTACCGCTAACTCTTGCGAAGGAGAAAGTACCAATAACTGAATACCATCCCCGGGAATAATTTTTTCTAATAATGGTAAAGCAAATGCCAATGTCTTCCCAGATCCCGTTGGCGATAGTCCTATCACCGATTGCCCATCAAGTAACAAGTCGAAGGTTTGTTTTTGGATTAAAGTTCGCGCTTTAAATCCCTTTTCATTAAAGTGTTGTTCAAAAATTTCATTCATTAATTAATCCTCATTTTTCATCAGTAAAGTATATTTTACCATTTTGACGAAGGTTAAAAAGTAATTTGTTAACATTCTGACTGACTTCCAACCACTTTTGATAGTCTTTATTATTCTCATGATCTTCAGGGCTGTTGATAATCCGAGCAAAATCTTTAGCTTCTGATAACATCGGATTAGCATCTGGCTTCCCGCCTAAGCTATGATTATTACCATCTGCATCAATGTAATCAACTTTGCCAAATTCAGCCGCATTATCCATTAAAATAGTATCTTTAAGGCCATAGACTTCTGAAGGCAAATACGAGTTTTTATTCTTACCAATATTTAACGTCACATCAAATTCAGGATAACGCAAAATAGCAAGCCCACTACCATCAACGCCTGTTCTAATTTTGCTTGGGAAGTAAGCAACTTCTTCAGGCATTCCGAACCAGCTAACTGCATCGTATGCAACATAGACTCCTAAGTCTTGTAATGCTCCACCCGCAAAATTAAGTGAAAAGATATTTGGCTCTTGTCCATCTAAAACAGCATCATAGCGACTAGAATATTTCATGTAAGTTAGCGTCGCTCCTTGAATAAGTTTCATTTCAGAGATCTTTTGTTGCACAGCGTTGAAATTAGCCTCATGTAAGTGACGAGCAGCCTCAAATAATTTGGCCTTGGGATGCTTTTTTAAAAGCTCTAATAATTGTTCAAATTGCTCTGGATTTTCTACAATTGATTTCTCTACTACTGCAGCTTTATCACTCTCAATAGCCATTTTTGCTTGTTCAAAGTGTAAACTATTAGGTGATGCAATATAAACGGCCGAGAAATCACCTTTGGAGAAGAAATCACTTAAATCTTCAAAATATTCACTAGCTTGATTTTTTTCGCCAAATGATTGAGCTTTTTCAAGTGAACGTGAATAAACCGAATTGAGTTTCCATTCGCCACTCTCATGAGCCGCACTAACAAATTGTTGCGTAATCCAATTAGTTCCAATAATACCGAATTTAATCATTATTAATCCCTCCAACTAATTTTTATATCCATCTTCTATTTTAACAGTCTTACCGTTGTTACGGGAATATTTCACATTATTGAAATTAATTAACATATCTATAAACAACAAGTAAATCACTAACATGTGCACACTTTTTAATGCTATATTTAAAGCAACAAAGTTATTTAGGAAGGGAGAATTCTCTAGTGAAATGGCAACGTTCAACATTGAGTGAATTATTTTCCTTTACTCGCTCATCGCATAACAAAAAACAGCAAGAGGATGACAACAAAGTTAGCCCATTCTTTTTTGCCGGAACTTGGCATTATTATGATAAGTCAACAGATCGGACCCATGAGCTAGAAGTTCAACCTAATTTCAACGTAATTCTTGATGGAAAACTTCTGAAAACTCAGGTAGAGAAAGTCAATCACTTCCAATTATCTTTTGTAGACACCTATGGTTACAGACTTGTTATTAATACCAATGAGTTTCGTCCAGTTAGCATTTTTGATGAAGCAAATAATGAAACTTATCCTTTAACAAATTAAAAAGAAATTTGAGTACTTGTTCAAGCACACTCAAATTTCTTTTTAATTGTGATTTAAATTTTTATTCCATGACTGCCAATTCCCATTATAGAAAGATTCATCTAATTGAATCTCAGAACCATCGATTTTAAAAGATCTATTATCATCAAAATCAATAAAGTCGATGTTCTTTTGCTTAGCCTTACCAATCTTGTCTGTAATCCAAAAGTGGCTTTCTGTTATATAATGGACATCTAGAATCCGGTATATTTTAAAGCTAGTTCTCACAATGACCGGACTAGCATAATAATTGGCAAATAAACTCATTAGTTTTTTTATGTTAGCGCCTTGTTTATTCCAATGAACATTGTTAGATTTGTATTTACCATAATAATTAACATCAATACATATTGGCAAGTTACCGTTATTAGAGCCTACTTTCTTCTGAAAGAACTCAAACTGACGACGGGCCGAACTGGAAAAACTAAAAGTATGAATTGCACCCATGGCTAGGTTGCTTCCCTGAGCACGATTAAAATTACCATTAAAACTATCGTCAAAGTACGTTGCACCAGAAGTAGCATTTAAATACACGTATGATATCTTTTGATTCTGTAACTGTTGGAAGTCAATAGTTTCATTATCCTGATTAATAGTTACTCCATGAATCGGATAGTCACTAAGCATCAGATCCTGTTGTTTTTGATTTTGTTGATAACCCCAATAACTTGCGTAACCAATTAAACCAAGGGTCAATACCAAGACGAAAACAATCAATCGTTTTCGTCTGATAATTTTTAAATTAAAACGCGGTCTTTTGCCCGCCCGTTGATTATGATTACTATCCATAGTCAGCCTCCATGGTGTTATTGTACGCTATTTGGTAAAATTATCGAATTATAATTTAAGAAATGAGAATATTTTTATGAAAAACGAACCTAAATTAGAAAAGAATATTGGCACCTTTGCGGCGTTTTCGACTATAATGGGCACTGTTATTGGTGCTGGAGTATTCTTCAAAGTTTCTACAGTCACTGCAAGTACACGCTCTGCTAGTTTAACACTTTGGGCATGGTTAATTGGTGGATTACTGACTATTTGTGGCGGATTAACAGTTGCTGAACTGGCGGCTGCAATTCCTGAAACAGGTGGAGCAGTTAAGTACTTAGAGAAGATATACGGTAAAAAGGCGGGTTTTCTTTTAGGCTGGGCTCAAACCCTTATATACTTTCCAGCTAATATTGCTGCACTATCAATGATTTTTAGTACTCAAGTTCTTAATCTTTTTAAATTTAACAACTCTTGGTTAATTCCTACTGCTATATTAACGGGTAGTTCGATCACTGTAATGAATATAATTGGTAATCGATTTAGTAGCACCTTACAGTCCATTACTTTAATTGTAAAGCTAATTCCGATTGCATTAATTATCATATTTGGATTTTCAACAACAGGTACAATAGACATTAATATCACTCCAAATCATTTTCTTAGTAGTACCCAACTAACCGGCTTTGGTGGTGGCCTTCTTGCAACTCTTTTTGCTTTCGATGGTTGGCTTGGTATTGGAAACATCGCAGGTGAACTAAAAAATCCTAAAAGAGATTTGCCAAAAGTGATTGGATTTGGACTAATAGCAATAACAATTGTTTATTTGTTAATTAACTTTGTTATTTTAAAAACCTTACCAATAAACGAAATTGCCAAAAATCCGAATGCTGCATCCCTTGCTGCAGCACATATTTTTGGAAAATTTGGTGGAAAATTAATAACATTAGGAATTCTTATTTCTGTTTATGGTGCTATTAATGGTTATACACTAACCGGAATCCGAGTACCTTACGCTCTCGCAAAAGAGAATCTTTTGCCTTTCAGTCACTATCTTAAGAAAATCTCTCTAAAAACATCAGTGCCTTATTACTCTGGTATTTTGCAATTATTCATTGCTATAGTTATGATGTTACTAGGTAGTTTCGATACACTAACTGATATGCTAGTTTTTGTTATGTGGATTTTCAGTACCTTGTTATTTATTGGTGTTATAAAACTAAGACGAAATAATCCGAGTTTGCCTAGACCTTATAAAGTTCCGTTATATCCGGTATTACCAATAATCGCCACTATCGGTGGTTGCTTTATCCTAGCAACTACAGTAATTGCACAACCACTATTAGTACTGATTGGTATAGTAATAACTTGTCTCGGACTGCCTGTTTATACTCTAACTAAACGGTTAATAAATAGAGGAACTTAATTATTATGAACAGATATATTCCATTTGTTATATTCTTTTTTTCAACTTTATTGATATTTATAATTATCTTAGGATTAAAAAAAACGAAGCACAATATATTTTTATATTGTGCTTCGTTCATTTATCTTAACTGTGTGTGGTGGTTAATTCTCCATCCGAATTCTTCTTTTGGTGTCGATTATTATTATATGCCTCACTTTTTCTTTAAAAATGCAAAAATTGTTTACAAAGTTTGTGGATTGACTGATCCAAGTACATTTTTAAACATCACCATGACCATTCCCGCCGGAATTATGATTCACCTGTATCTTAAAAACTGGTTAAATGTTATTACAGTTATACTGTGTGCAATAATGATTGGATTCTTCAACGAAGGAACACAGTTTTTATTTGATATTTTATTTAATCTTAATAGAACAGTAGATATAACAGATGTATGTACAAATTCACTTGGTGTTCTTATTGGTTATATTATGACAAAATATGGTGTTAATAGTCCAACAAGCTAGAACTACTTTATATAAAAAAATTATTACAAAAAATACCTATCTTTCAAAAATATACAAATTATATCTAACGTAATTCAGTTTATAAAAAAAAGACGCACAGTAGAAATTACATTACATCTACTGTTACAGTCTTCATTAAGTTGAACTGATATATACCATATAAATCGAATACCTGTACAACACACTTTTGAATTTCTATTATATGCATAATTAATTTAATATTGCGCTTGCTAGTAAGCACCATTCGGTTTAATAAAAACGATAAATGTATGCATTATTATCCATAAATCATATTTAATGCTGCTTTTTTTTATATATTTTAAGTCTAGTGTTACCATTTCATCAAAATTCAGGTCACTTCTCCCACTGATTTGCCACAGCCCAGTACAACCAGGTTGAACGAGTAATCTCTGTTTATCAAAATCTGAGTACTTTACGACCTCTCTAGCAAGAGGGGGTCTTGGCCCAACAAGCGACATGTCACCAATTAATACATTGTAAAGCTGAGGTAATTCATCTAAGCTATGCTTCCTAATAAACTTTCCAAATTTAGTTATTCTAGGATCATCCTTAATTTTAAACATCGCACCTTCGACTTCATTGCTCTTAATCAGAATATCCTTCTTCTGATCCGCATCTTTAAACATGGATCTGAACTTAATCATTTTGAACTTGTGGCCATTTCTTCCCACTCTCTCTTGCGAGTAAAAAATAGGACCACTAAAATCATCAATTTTTATCCCTAATGCTACTATCAAAAAAATGGGCGATAATATTATTAGTCCCATTAGTGACGCAATAAAATCAAAAATTCTCTTGATAATTCTATATACGTGTCTTTTTGATAGTTTTTCAACATCAATCATATTTATACCTTTCAGTAACCTGTTATTTGCAACAAAGTCGCTCGAAAGTTATCTATTGAGTCATAAGATTCAGATAAGCCATCCCCATAAGTTGGTTTCGAGCAAAGTTAACAAAAGCACACTTTTTTATCGAAAAAAGTATAAAAAAATAACTTTATTGTTCTAATTAAATTAATGTATTATTTATCGTCTGC
>NZ_JQCQ01000004.1 GCF_001437605.1 Pediococcus argentinicus | reverse complement strand
ATTTTAGACTAGTTATTTCCCAGGCTCTTTAGCTTGAATTAATAATTCATTACTTACATTTTTGACCTAACCAAAAATAAAGCCACGGACCAAATGGTTGGACGAAGGATAAAAGAAGCCACATAACTTTATTGCCGTGTCTAAATTGACGAGCACGAATGATATCTGTAATCGCAGTGAAGGTAGCTGTAATTTCAAAAGCAATGACAGGTGCTAACATTTGGTGCTGTCTTTTATTTAGCTGTTTATGATTATGCTTTCTTGCCATGATAAGTCCCCCTTACACCATCATTATAACTGTTTGACTAAAATTAAAGAACTAAAAAGATTGTTGCTTAATATACAGTTTATATATGAATATACAACTAAACAGCTTATTTTTATTCATAATACTTATTTTTTGTTGTTAATAAATGAGAATTCAATTATATTTTGTCATAACAGAAAAACGGGGAGTGGTTATTTTGAAGAAGGCAATTAAATTCAGCGTCTTAATCATGATGGTCGTTACATTCATTATTTCAGGATTAACGGGCATTGCAAGTGCTGATGATCAAAAAGGAAAAACGGATCAAGCATCAACTGAGCTATACAACAAAATTAAAAAGCGGGGTTATCTAGTAGTTGGCTTGTCAGCTAATTATGCGCCAATGGAATTTCACGCCACTGTGAAAGGTGAAGATACCATTGTGGGTGCTGACGTCAGCGTTGCTAAGAAAGTTGCGCATGATATGGGAGTTAAGTTGCAGGTTAAGGAAATGGACTTTGACGCCTTAATCGGAGCAATGAAAACCGGGAAAATCGATATGATTATTTCAGGGATGACTAACACGCCAGAACGTGCGAAGGAAGTACTATTCTCAAAACCATACATGTTTGAAAAACAAGCAATGGTAATTCGAAAAAGTGATCAAGACAAGTACAAAGGAATCTTAGATTTCAAAGGTGCAAAAGTCGGAGCTCAAACTCAATCGGTTCAAGCCCAAATTGCTAAACAACAATTACCGAATGCCAAAATTATGCCAGTAGCTAAATCAAACTACATCGCTGCAGAGATTGTGAATCATAAATTAGACGCCGGTGTATTAGCTAGTGAAGTTGCGGGTTCATATGTTTATCAAAATAAATCGCTCAAGGTTATTTATCCAAAATTTGTTACACCGACGGCACCCACAGCGATTGCCATGCCATTGCATGCCACAGCTTTAAAAGCTCAAGTTGATAAGAGCGTTGATCAAATTCAAAGTCAAAAATTATTTCCGAAGTATTTGAAAGATGCTTATCAAGTTCAGAAAGTTAACCAAAGCTTCTTTGCAAAATACAATAAGTTCTTCATCGATGGAACAATTTGGACACTTGCGTTTGCAGCTATCTCAGTTGTCTTTGGGTCAATCATTGGAACTTTATTGGCAATCATGAAGATTGGAACATCATTTATTTTGAAGGCTATCGCCAATGTCTATATTGAATTTATTCGGGGAACACCGCTGATGGTTCAAGCATTCATGGTATTCTTTGGAACTCAAATCATCGGGTTTAACTTATCACCATTTGTTGCGGGTGCGATTGCAATGGCGATTAACTCGGGAGCTTATGTGGCTGAAATTATTCGTTCTGGGATTAACTCAGTTTCGGATGGGCAGTCTGAAGCAGCTGCCTCACTGGGACTTAACCGGTCCAAAGCTTTAAGATATGTCATTTTGCCACAAGCCTTAAAGAATATCTGGCCAGCGCTAGGAAATGAATTTGTCACAGTTATTAAGGAATCATCTGTTCTATCAGTAATTGGTGCGACTGAATTAATGTTCCAAGCTTCCAATGTTCAAGGGGCTTCGTTCAAACCATTCTTACCAATCTTTATCGTAGCTATGATTTACTTTGTACTTACATTTGGAATTTCAAGAATCTTAAATATTATTGAAAAACGTTTCGTCTAGGAGGATATAAAAATGTCAGAAAAAATTGTACTAGCATATTCAGGTGGATTAGATACTTCAGTGGCCATTCCATGGCTAAACGACAAGGGATACGATGTAATTGCAGCTATCTTAGATGTCGGACAAGCCGGCAAAGATATGGATGCCATTCAAGCTAAAGCAACCCAAGTTGGAGCTGTGCAATCAATTGTCGTTCATGCTCAAGATGAATTTGCTGATGATTATGTAACACCAGTTATTAAAGCCAACGCTCTTTATGAAGGTGCCTATCCGCTAGTTTCGGCCTTATCACGTCCCTTGATTATCAAAAAGCTAGTTGAAATTGCTCATGAAAATGATGCTCATGCAATCGCTCATGGTTCAACTGGTAAAGGAAACGACCAAGTTCGTTTTGAAGCTGCAATCCATGCCCTCGATTCTAATTTGAAAATTGAAGCACCTATCCGTGATTTTCACTGGTCACGTGAAGAAGAGATTGATTACGCTAAAGAACACAACGTACCAGTTCCAATCGGTAAAGCATCGCCATATTCCATTGATGCCAATTTGTGGGGACGTGCAAATGAAGCTGGCATTTTGGAAAATCCTTGGAATCAAGCACCAGATGATGCATGGGGGATGAGTGTGTCACCTGAAGAAGCTCCAGACGAAGCAGCTTTCTTGGATTTAGATTTTGAAAAAGGTATTCCAGTTGCACTTAATGGCGAAAAAATGAAATTAAGTGAGTTAATTAAGAAACTGAATGAAATTGCGGGAGCTAATGGGATTGGTCGAATCGATAAGATTGAAAACCGACTAGTTGGAATCAAGTCTCGTGAAGTCTATGAAGCACCTGCAGCAGCCGTAATCATGACTGCTCACAAAGATTTAGAAGACTTAACCTTGGAACGTGATGTTGCTCACTACAAACCAATTGTTGAACAACAAATCACTAATTTGATTTACGATGCGATGTGGATTTCACCATTATTTGACGCGTTGCTAGCATTCATCGATTCTACACAACAGGTTGTTAATGGAACCGTGAAGATGAAATTATATAAAGGACAAGCAGTGCCGGTTGCGCGTAAATCAGCAACTAATTCTCTCTATGATGAGAATTTAGCAACATATACTTCAGCTGATAGTTTTGATCAAGTGGCTGCCGGTGGATTTATTAAATTATGGAGTTTACCAACAATGGTTTTCGAACAAGTCAACCATGTGCATTCAGATAAGTTAGGAGAATAAGATGACAGATAAGTTATGGGGCGGTCGATTTACCGCTAAAGCAGAAGAATGGGTTGATGAGTTTGGAGCCTCAATTAATTTCGACCAAAAGATGGCTTATGAAGATCTTGAAGGTTCGTTGGCCCACGTTAAGATGCTCGGACATCAACATATTATTGAACCAGAAGAAGCCCAACAGATTACGATTGGATTGAAATCATTACAGGATGATTTAGGTGCAGGTAAGTTGAAATTTACTGTCGCAAATGAAGATATTCATCTAAATCTGGAAGCTTTATTAACTGAAAAAATTGGACCTGTAGCTGGTAAATTGCATACTGCTCGTTCGCGAAATGATCAAGTTGCAACTGACTTTCATCTTTGGCTCAAACATCGATTACCAAATGTTTTGGATGCCTTGAAGAATCTTCAAATTGAAGTGGTTAATTTAGCTGAACAACAGGCTGATACAATTATGCCTGGATACACCCATATGCAACATGCTCAACCCATAACTTATGGTCATTATCTGTTAGCTTATTTTGAAATGTTCGAACGTGACTACGAACGGTTTGAATTCAATCAAAAGCATACCAATATTTCGCCGTTAGGAGCAGCGGCTCTTGCTGGAACAACTTTTCCGATTGATCGTGAAATGGTGGCGGAGGAATTGGGCTTTGAACAGGTTTATCACAATAGTCTGGATGCTGTGTCAGATCGTGATTTTGCCGTGGAATTCTTGAGCGATGCGTCAATCTTGATGATGCATTTATCGCGAATGGCTGAAGAATTGATTCTATGGGGTTCGTACGAATTTAACTATATTGAGTTATCCGATGATTTTTCAACTGGATCATCGATTATGCCTCAAAAGAAAAATGCGGATTTTGCGGAATTAGTTCGTGGAAAAACGGGTCGAGTGTACGGTGGGTTAATGGGTCTCCTAACAACAATGAAGGCTTTGCCACTGGCTTACAATAAAGATATGCAAGAGGATAAAGAGGGCGTCTTTGACGTTATGGACACCATCTTAGCAGCTATCAATGTCTTTAACGGGATGCTTTCTAGTTTGACGGTTCATAAGGAGCAACTGAACCATGCTACGCAAAATGATTTTTCAAATGCCACGGAGTTAGCTGACTATTTAGCAACAAAGGGAATTCCATTCCGTCAGGCACATGCTATTGTTGGCGAACTAGTATTGAAAGGTATCCAAACACATACTTCATTGCAAGACATGCCATTAGCTGATTTACAAAAAGCTTCGGATAAAATTGAAGCTGACGTCTTTGAAGATTTAAAATCGGATGTTGCGGTTAACCGTCGGACTTCATTAGGCGGGACTGCAGTAGAAAACGTCAAAAAAGAAGTACAACGGGCAAAACAAATTATTGAGCAAAAATAAATTATTAAGTGAGTTAGGTGGTCCAAATATTATTAAGCAAAGAACGATACTGGTTGAAATCAGTGTCGTTCTTTTTGGTGTGAATTTCATGATTTATGGTGGTGAGGAGGTGCTTTTAACCTTGTTAATTAGTTTAGAATAAGTATAATGTAGTTGTGGGTCGAAATAAGTTGCATATTGTTGGCAGTCTAAAATAATTAACTTTATACTGTTGATGAAAGCGATTTATTTCGCACTAAAATGTTAGGGAGGCTGTTTTTATGTCAAAAACTAAAGTTATCGTTGTAGGTGCTTCACATGGTGGGCATCAATCATTATTGGAACTATTAAATAAGTATAATGATTTAGATATTACACTCTTTGAGGCTGGCGACTTTGTTTCATTCATGTCTTGTGGGATGGAGCTATACCTTGAAAATAGTGTTACCGGTGTTGATGACGTTCGAAACTTTGAACCAAAGATCTTTACAGACCAAGGCGTAAATGTTTTAAATAATCATGAAGTTAAGAAGATTAATGCTGATAAAAAGACAGTTACAGTCCTCGATACAAAGACTAACCAGGAACAAGAGTATCAATATGATAAGTTGATTCTAAGCTCAGGTGTTGTTCCTAATAATTTGCCAGTTCCCGGTGCTGATTTAGAAAATGTTTACTTAATGCGTGGATATGACTGGGCAACAAAGATTAAAGCTAAGTTGGAAGATCCTAGTGTTAAAAATATCACGGTTGTTGGTTCTGGATACATTGGAATTGAAGCAGCTGAAGCAAGTATTAAAGCCGGCAAACACGTGACATTGCTTGATGTGATTGATCGTCCTTTAGGAACATATCTTGATTCTGAAATGACTGATATTTTACAAAAACACCTTGAAGAAAAGGGTGTTAAAGTTGCGATGAATGCCCATATTGAATCATACGAAGGAAATGGCAGCGTTGATTCAGTTAAGACATCAGATGCAGAATATCCAAGTGATTTAGTAATCCAAGCAGCCGGAGTAAAACCTAATACTGATTGGCTAAAGGGTGTTGTTGATTTAGATGATCGCGGTTGGATTAAGAACAACGAATATTTACAAACTAACTTACCTGATGTATATGCAATTGGTGATGCAACATTGGCATATTCAGTTGCTGCAGAAAAGAAAGTGCCAATTGCTTTAGCAACTGTTGTTCGTCGTGAAGCTCGTTATGTGGTTGAACATCTCTTTGAAAAAGTTCCAGCTGTTCCATTTGGTGGTGTGGTTGGTTCATCAGCATTGAGTGTCTTTGACTATCACTTTGCTGCAACGGGCTTGAACAGCTTCACAGCTGCTCGTTCTGGTGTTGAAATCGCAACAGACTTCTACCAAGATACATTGCGTCCAGCATATGTTCCAAATGATAAAGGTAATACAGACGTTTATGTTCAATTAGCCTTTGACCCAGCAACTCATCGTTTACTTGGTGGTGCAGTTCTTTCGAAGTATGACATTACTGCTCAAGGAAATGTTTTAGCTTTAGCAGTTCAACAACGGATGACATTGGAAGATTTGGCTAACGCTGACTTCTTCTTCCAACCAGGATTTGACCGTCAATGGAGCTTGCTCAACCTAGCAGCACAACATGCAATTAAAGGACCTAAATTTTAGTTCATTAATGAAGTTAAATTAAGTTAACAGTGAAAAAAGTCTGGGAAAAATTTCTCGGGCTTTTTTTGATGAATTTACCGGTATCATTTAGTTGTTTTTTACATCAAAATGAGTCAAATGATGTAGAAAAGAAGATGGTTTGGTATTAAGTTAACATTTTCCATATGGCTAAAAGAGTATACTACTGAAATAATCACATATAAATTTGGATTTAAAAGGCGGGCCGTTGATGAACAAGATTAATAAATTAATACAAATATTGAAGCGTGATAATAGAAATGAATTTTGGAAGATCGATTCTGAAGATGGTTTTTCGATATTTGTATATGATATAACCACAACTCTAGATATTTTTAATACATTGGGTGGACTGAGTATTAAGTATTCTTTATCCTATCCAGTGGATAAAAACGATAATTTAAGTGAACTTTCTAAGATTGCTGATAGCTTTGTAGAAATCGAAATCCAGTCTATTCCAGACGAAATATTGAATTTTTAAATTAAAAATGACGTTTGATATATAACGGTCATAACGTGCTCCAAGACCCAACTTTCTGCACCTAACCACAAATTATTAAACATTCGAAAACCACGAATATTTGATAATTCGCTGTTATTGCTCAAAAGCTACCCGGGTCTTTACACACTTCAAAGTTTGCACTATCGTTAATATTATGAAAACACAAAGAGAAATCATGACCAGTGGGAAACCATATCAGCAGTTTGATACAGAATTAATTGAACGTCGGGTATTTATTCGGGAACAGTTAGCTAAGTGGAATAGCTACCCTGATAACGACAAAAGGAACAATGGACTTAAGAGTTTACTAGGTGATGTAGGAGAAAATTTCTTCGTTGAAAGCAACTTTAAGTTTGACTATGGGTGGAATATCCATATCGGTGATTACTTTTACGGTAATTACGATATGACCTTTCTAGATACTTGCCCAATTACAATTGGCGAGCATTGTTACTTTGGACCAAATGTTGGTCTCTATACACCAATTCATCCATTAGATCCTCGTCAACGAAATGCTGACGTTGAAATGGGTGCTCCAATCACAATTGGAAACAGTTGCTGGTTTGGTGGACGTGTGACAGTTTTACCTGGCGTGACACTTGGAAATAACGTGGTTGTTGGTGCTGGTTCGGTAGTTACCAAAAGCTTCGGAGACAACGTTGTAATCGCTGGAAATCCCGCCAGAGTAATTAAAAAGGTAGCGCTTTCAAACGATACCAATTTAACAAATCAAGAATAAAGTGTATCATTATAAATAACAGGTATGACGTTTTTTCATTAAAACGACAGACGAAGCAACGCTATGCAGGTGTTAAACCAGCATGCGTTGCTTTTTTTGTTGCCTGAAATCTATGTATACAAATGGGAGGAATTTTTTATCTTACACAGTAAGAATGTCGATCGGGCCGTCTTTATTCCAACGGTTACATTGTTTGGAATAGTTTCATTGATTTTAATCATCGGTGGTCCAGCCGTTCAGCAAAGTATGAACGCGTTGCTGTCATTCATTACAACTAAGTACGAGTGGTTGTACATTTTAGTTTATGTCGTTAATTTCGTTTTCTTTATTATTTTGATTACCAGCAAATTTGGGAAAATTCGTTTTGGTACTCCAGATAAGAAACGAGATTTCAGTAGTTTTCAATGGGGTAGCATGGTTTTTGCGACCGGAATTGATGCCAGCATTTTGATGCTGAGTGCTACTGATCCACTCCTTTACTTACAACATCCAGCATTCGGAGCAAAGCCCTTTTCTAAGGCTGCTTATGTATATGCTAACGTCTGCGGTGAATTTAACTGGGGACCAATGGCTTGGATGATGTTTGCGACTGCTACTATCGCAATTGCCTACACAATGTATGTTAAAAAAACTCCTGTAAAAAGGTTAAGTGCCGTTATTCCATTGATTCAAGGTAAACGATGGGATAAGAAAATTATTCGTGAAATTATTGATTTCTTAGTTGTATTTGGAATCATGGGTGGTATTGGTTCATCAATCGGGATGGAAATCCCAGTGATTGCGAAAGTGCTCAGCCTTATCTTAGGTATTCCAGACACAATGCTTTTAAAATTAGTTCTATTCTTTGTTTTATTGATTCTATTCTCTGTTACGGTTTACGCCGGACTTACTAAGGGAATTAAAAAGCTTTCAGCATGGCATATTTACTTGGCCATTGGCTTTCTAGTAATTGTCATGCTCGTTGGACCAACGTTTAAGTTGATTGGTTCAGAAGCTCAAACATTGGGTAGCATGGCTCAACATTTCACCACGTTAGCTTTCAATAAGGCTAGCACCGGTTCAAATAGCTATGCTCAACATCAAACCTTGTTCTACTGGGGTTGGTGGTTGTCATACATGCCTGTAATGGGATTGTTCATTGCTCGTATTTCACATGGTAAAACAATTCGCCAAGTGGTTATGGGAATGATGACTTATGGTGTTGGTGGTTGTTTAGCCTTCTACGCTGTTTTGGGTGGCTATGCGCTCTGGTTACAACAGACCGGTGTAGTTAACCTAGCTCACATCTTGAATACCCAAGGCCAAGCTGCTGTTTTAGCTGCTTTGATTACAACTCTGCCAATGAATAAGTTAATGCTTGTTATTTTCTGTATTTCTTGTTTTGTATTCTTAGCTACTACAATTTCATCTTCAGCATTTATCGTTTCATCATTTACAAGTTTAGATCTTTCAAATAATGGACAACCAAGTCGTTGGAATCGAATGGCATGGGTATTTGTATTTATTATTTTCTCACTCGGTATTGTGGTTGTTGGTGGTTTCGAAACGGTCCAAGCCATCTGTACAATTGCCGGATTCCCACTGATATTTGTATGTGTCTTGTTGCTGATTTCGATCATGCAAGGTGTTACATCTTATCAAACAATTGCTGTTCCAGCCAACCGTCGTGTACCTGCACTAGATTTAGCAAAATTACCACGCTTGAGTATTCGAATCGCTCGTAAGATACCAAGCAAAAGTGAACTACTACACACGTTTAGTTCTGGGGAATAGGTTGTATATAAATTTAAAAAGCCGAATGCCAGTCATTGATTTAAAATGATTGGCATTCGGTTTTTTTAATTGAAATATTATGTTAATTCATTTGTTTAAAATTTAATAAATAAATGAAAATTGCCGCTAAGATTAATACTGTAGCAGGAATGATTAAAAATACAAATGAAATTATTGGAAGACAAAAACCAATTAAGGCAAGAATAATGCCAATAATGCTATTAGATGGTATTTGCCTCATGAGGATTAGATAAATGGAAAGTGTTATACCAATGATTGATATAACAACTAATAACGACCAAAACATAAGAGTACCAAAACTATCAGAATACATATTGAAGAATGGATGAGTATGTGATGATACTAATGCGGCCCAATTAAAAAATCCAAATAGATACAGTAATATTTGAATAATGATAGTCGGGTACAAAATTCTTAAAATTGTGTTTTTCATAGAAATGCCTTTCGTGCTATCTGTATAGTAAATCAATCTGCTATTATCATGATAATGCTAAATATGATAAAAATGGTTAAAAGTAGGCAGGAGACAGCTACGTAGAAAATGAATTTAATAATCCCGGCACGTTCCCAAACTTTATTCGCAAGTTTAAAATCAGCAACAGTATCAAAATTTCCGTTTTGCCATGCCCATGAATTACCGTAAGCGCCAACGATAAAAACCCAGATTATATTAAAAATAGGAATTAAGCAGAGAAGCGGTAAATATGTTTTGTTTCCTATTCCCCACCAAATATTAAACATAAAAGCTCCCCAGCTCCACTTTTGTATTTCTTCTGGAATGGGCTTTATCTGGTTATTCATTAAACTATACCTGCCAATTCATTGTGTTTAAAAAATTTTATTAATTATATCATAATAAATTTATTGAACGAATAGCTTAAAGTTTTAGTTATTAAAACTGAAGATAGTTATGTCATTAGAGCTTGAAAGATCATTTTAAAATAGAGTATTTTTTGATGATACTTATTAGTTAAGATTGATTTGACAAGGGCTCTCAACAACCGTAACGTTATTATTGTGTTTTAAAAACCTTGGGGAGTGAGAGAACCTTATAATGAAGTTAAAAACGTTGCTTTACATATTAATTTCAACCTTTTTATTTAGTTCAATGGAGATTGCGCTTAAAATTGCCGGGGGTAGTTTTAATCCAGTTGAACTAAACTTTGTTCGATTCTTGGTGGGTGGGATATTCCTATTACCATTTGCATTACATAATTTAAATAAGAAGAATCATAAATTAAATTGGCGCGATTGGCGTGCTTTCGCGATTACGGGATTCACTTGCGTAGTTATTAGTATGACTTTGTACCAACTAGCTATTCAAGTTACTGAAGCTTCAACAGTGGCTATTTTATTAAGTGCTAATCCAGCATTTGGGATGTTAATCGGATTAGTTTTCTTAAATGAAAGACTGACACGTACTAATACATTGGCGTTATTACTAACTTTGATTGGGCTGGCTATTATTATCAATCCATTCAAGTTAACAAATGTCTTTGGAATTACATTGGGATTACTATGTTCAATTACGTTTGGTTTGTATGGTGTACTTTCACGAGTTAATTCTAATAAACGTCATTTTGACGGATTAACAATGACTTGTTTCTCATTCATTTCAGGAGCAATTGAATTGGCAATTTTCATGGCATTCACCCATGTACCAAGCATTGCTAAATCATTGAGTGGTATTAAAGGATTCAGCAATATTCCTTACTTTGCCGGTATTACTTGGTCAGCAATTCCTTTGTTAGCTTATATTAGTATCTTAGTAACAGGATTAGCTTTCGGCTTGTATTTTATCGTAATGGACGAAGCCGGTATTCCTGCTGCTTCACTAATTTTCTTTATAAAGCCGGCCCTAGCACCAGTATTAGCGCTATTTATCTTAGGAGAACCAATTCATATCAACACGATAGTGGGGATTGTGGTAATCTTAATAGGATCGGTTATTACTCTTGCGGGTGAACGAATTGCCTTGCAAATGAGTAAGTGGGTTAATCGCGAATAACAGTTTTATTTTGGAGGAGTACTTTGAAAAAAATCAAGATAATAGTAGCTACATTGTTACTACCATTTTTGTTTTCATTAAAAGCACACGCTGATGCATTACCATCTATGTCTGGTGATCGCGTTTTGGATGTTTCAAAATATAATGGAAACGTGAACTGGAAACAGGTTAAACAAGACAAAAAGATTAAAACCAGACTGGCAATTGTTCGAGTTCAGCATGGTCCTAAAATTATAGATGAATATCAAAAAATACATGCAAATGGTTTAAGCAATGCTGGAATTCCATTTGGTACTTATGCATTTAGTGAGTTTAAATCAGTATCCGATGCTCGGAATCAAGCTAAAATGTTTTATAAACTTAGTGATAAAAGAACTAAGTTTTACGTCTTAGATGACGAGAAACATATGGGCAAAGGAAAAGAACAATCATATATTAATGCTTGGTTAAGTCAAATGCGAAAATTAACTAATAAAAAGTTGGTGTTTTATAGTTACCGTAATTTTATTAGTGAGCATAACATCAAATATTCTGGATTTGATGGTTTATGGCTTGCATGTTATCAGGGTGGATCATTGTACTACAATCCGGATCTTTGGCAATATGCGCCAACAGCAAAAGTTAAAGGTTTACCTGGAAAGTCGACTGTTGATATCAGTTACATGCGCCATGCAAGTACGGTTATGAGTTGGTTACAACCGTATACCAAAGTTAAATACAGAACTCTCAAGAGTTCAGCAATTGTTGCTCGTAAAAATTATGATATTTGGCAGCATGTCCCGAACTCTAGTCCAAAGATTAAGAGCGTTAGTTCAACCCATAAATATGCTTCAAAAGACTTAAGTATTGGTCAAACGGGAATGCGTCTTGATAACGGAGTTGTGTATTACAAAATTACTTATAAACATAATAATATTGGTTGGGTTAACAAGAATGCTATTAAATTAGTGACCTATAAAAAAGTTTCCTATTCTAAACCAAAACAATATAAAGGACATCCAAAAAAGACAAGTCGTGATATTAAGCTATATAATCATGTACCGGAATCTTCCTTTAATGCAGAGGAAGTGTCGAAAGGCCTCAGTAAAAAAGACAAGTTATCTGTTGACTTAGTCGGGGTTAGATCTGATAAGAGTCGATGGATTAGAGTTAAAAAATCAGGTTCAAAGTATAAATATTGGATTTCTGAGAGTGTAATTAAGTACGATCAGTTGAAATCAGTTTCTAAACGATCTAAATAGAAGAATATAACGTTGTCGGTAGATACTTATCGATGGCGTTTTTATGTACATTTAAAACTATTTCACAAATGTGAATGCTTTACATTTGTAATACATTCACATACGTGCTATAGTATAACCATGAAAGGAGAAAGATCATGAATATTGATGTAAAAACTTATCTTGATAAGAACGGTTTAACAATTTACGAGGTGGCGAAGCGAAGCGGATATGGTTATACAACTTTGCATAAGTCATTTAATAAGCAACAATCGCGTGCGACGCCACTAAATATTCGTGATTTAGATGCGCTAGCACAAGCGCAACATCTCAAAATGTGGGAAGTATTACGAGAACTAGAACTCCATTTCATGGATATGTGAACTCGTATAATCCGCACAGTCTTAATTAATAAAAGGGGGATTTATTATTATGGCTAATAATTTTTCAAATGATCCATTTGACCGCAACATGGATGATATTTTCAATCAACTCATGGGACGCATGAATGGGCTAAATTCAGAATCGAGATATTTGGTGAACGGTCGTGAAATGACACCGGAAGAGTTCGCTGAATATCGTCAGACTGGTCACTTATCACAAGATGGGCAGTCCCAAACAGCACCACAAAACAAACAAGT
The DNA here is from genome assembly GCF_001437605.1 of Pediococcus argentinicus. Classification (GTDB taxonomy): domain Bacteria; phylum Bacillota; class Bacilli; order Lactobacillales; family Lactobacillaceae; genus Pediococcus; species Pediococcus argentinicus. The sequence goes on along the minus strand of NZ_JQCQ01000004.1, from coordinate 72,098 downwards.
AGATAAGAAGGGTATCCTAGCAAAATTAGGACGAAACCTAACTGCAGAAGCTCGAGATGGTCTCTTAGATCCAGTTATTGGACGTAACAAAGAAATTCAAGAAACGGCTGAAATTCTGAGTCGTCGTACTAAGAACAATCCAATTCTAGTTGGAGATGCCGGTGTTGGTAAAACAGCGGTTGTTGAAGGATTGGCACAAGCTATTGTTAATGGCGATGTTCCAGCAACTATCAAAGATAAAGAGATTTACTCAATTGACTTATCTTCATTAGAAGCCGGAACTCAATACCGTGGTAGCTTTGAAGAAAACATTCAAAACTTGATTAAAGAAGTTAAAAAGGCTGGAAATATCATCTTATTCTTTGATGAAATTCACCAAATCTTAGGTGCTGGTTCTACTGGCGGCGAAGATGGTGGAAAAGGGATGGCTGATATTATCAAACCAGCGTTAAGTCGTGGTGAATTCACAGTAATTGGTGCTACAACGCAAGATGAATATCGAAATACAATTATGAAGAACGCTGCGTTAGCACGTCGTTTCAACGATGTAACAGTGAATGCTCCAAGTGCTGATGATACCTTTGAAATCTTAAAGGGAATTCGTGATTTGTATCAAGATCACCACAATGTAAAATTGCCTGATGAAGTTTTAAAAGCTGCTGTGGATTATTCAGTTCAATATATTCCACAACGCTCACTTCCTGATAAAGCGATTGATTTACTGGATATGACGGCTGCTCATTTGGCAGCGCAACATCCTGTCACTGATAAGGTTTCTTTGGAAGAACAAATCAAGCAGTTAGAAGCAGATAAAGATGCTGCTGCAGACAAAGAAGATTTTGAAGCAGCTGCAAATGCCAAAACTAAGATTATTCGGATTCAAAATCAATTGAAAGATAGTAATGATGAAGAACAACCTGTCGCAACAGTTAACGATGTGGCAGCATCTGTTGAACGCTTAACTGGTATTCCGGTTTCTAAAATGGGTGCAAGTGATATTGAACGTTTGAAAAAGATTAATGATCGACTTAAAGGTAAGGTCATTGGTCAAGATGAAGCGGTTGATATGGTTGCTAAGGCTATTCGTCGAAATCGCGCAGGATTCGATGAGGGTAATCGTCCAATTGGTAGCTTCCTCTTTGTCGGACCTACTGGTGTTGGTAAAACCGAACTTGCTAAACAACTTGCTTTAGACATGTTTGGTAATAAGGATGCCATTATCAGACTCGATATGAGTGAATATACTGATACTACGGCGGTTTCAAAATTAATCGGTACAACAGCAGGATACGTTGGATATGAAGATAATTCGAATACTTTAACGGAAAAAGTTCGCCGTAATCCATACTCAATCGTATTACTGGATGAAATTGAAAAAGCCAATCCACAAGTTTTAACGCTCTTACTCCAAGTTATGGATGACGGTCGTTTAACTGATGGACAAGGAAACGTGGTTAATTTCAAGAATACCATTATCATTGCAACATCTAATGCTGGATTTGGTAACGAATCATTAAACGATGATGAACAACAAGATCAGAAGTTAATGGATAAATTATCAAATTACTTCCGTCCTGAATTCTTGAACCGTTTCAACGGAATCGTTGAATTCAGCCACTTAACGAAGGATGACTTGCATCAGATTGTTGATTTGATGATTAAAGATGTAAATAAGACTTTAGCTAAGAAAGGTCTAACTCTTGAAGTAACAGAAGACGCTAAGACGTGGTTAATTAATGAAGGATATGATGAAGCCATGGGAGCTCGTCCATTACGCCGAGTTATTGAACAACAAATCCGTGACCAAGTAACTGATTTCTATCTAGATCACTTAGATGTGAAAGATTTGAAGGCCGATTTGGTGGATGACAGGATTGTTATTTCTGAAAAATAATAGAGTGAAATTAGAAAGTCTGTAAAGAAAATAAGGCTATCAAAATTGTTTATACAAGATTTTGATAGCCTTATTTTAGTATAAATAATCAACATGTGTTTATTATTTATATATTATCAAGTACAATGAATCGTAATTAAAGCAAATATGGACGGTGGACTATGGATCGAAGGGTTAGAAAAACACAAACAGCGATTAAAAAGGCCTTTTTTGAGTTGCTAAAAGAAAAAGGTATAGAAGGAGTTAAAGTTAGCAGGATTTGTGAATTGGCCGACATTAATCGTGGAACTTTTTATTTAAACTACATTGATAAATATGATCTTCTTGAAAAGACCATATCTGAATCTATCGATGAATTAATTGAAAAGTGTGAAGCTGATGCAGCGGATCCTGTTAATCTAATGGCACTAACTTTCCAGTACATTATTGAGCATAAGGGTTATTACAAAGTTCTTATTGAGGCAGATAAGCAAGGACACTTTTCAGATTACCTAAATAGACACATATTAAACTTTTCATCTGCTCAAGAAATTGGAAATAATACTGAAACGATCTTTATATCTAACGGTATTATTGGAGTATTGAATTATTATCTATCGTCTAATAGTACTTCAGGAGAAATGCTGAATGATGTTAGCCGAATTTTGAAAAAATTTCAAGGTGACAATGAACTGTTAGCTAAATTATCTAATTTTAAATAGTCTCCTTCAACAGGGCACTAATGGTATCCATAAATACGACTACACCAAATGGACACAAAATGATTCCAAGACCGAGTATGATTTTTTCTGATGTGGCGTTTAAATATATAGCTGGAATTAAACCAAATAAGGCAACACCAGAATTAATCCAAAAGTAACTAATTTGTCGAATAATTTTATTTGCCCGTTTTAATTGTGCGTTAATGGATAGTAATCTAATTGTATTTATGATGGCTCCCATAACGCTGATAGTTACAATATTTAGGGCAATGATGGCGACTAATTGTTGCCAAATCACTTTGTCATTGTTCAGGAGTTGGTACAATGTAAAGGTTAAATGAAAGCCAATGTACGCCATTGTAAATAAAATTAATAATAGAATTATTTTTGATATTTGCTTTTTAAATTTCATATTTGCTAACTAATCCTCTCTGGTCTCAGCTGTGCTAAGCAAAATATCAAGATTTGGTGTTCTAGTCTGAGATTTGTTTTTAAATTTAATAAAAGATTTTGAAATGGAACTGATTTCTCGAAAGTTTCCTTGCACGGAATTCATAATAGGCAAAGAATAGACTACTTTTAGAATTGCTTTTGCTATTTTGGGATTTCCAAATAATATTCTCTGAGTCTTTGGAGTGATGGGATAGCCATTATCTTCAAGGATTTTAAATGCCTCGTTAAATGCTTTGGAAGTGATATTTAACATGCTTTTATCTGCTTTAATCTTGCTAGCGTCGTTACCATATATATAGTCTAAGCTATTTAAAACCATAATTAATGCTGCATGACTTTTTAACCAATTGTCTAGTTGGGGTTTGGCAATCCATCGATAATGAGTTTTTTGAAATACGTTATCTAACAATGTGGTGATTTTTGATCTGTTTTTTGTAATGTCTATTTTCATGTTACCGCCGTTTATTCGCAGAATTTTAATTACTTCATCCTTACGAACACCACCGGTATTTTGAAAACCGAATAATACCGTCTTATTTGGATTCTTTTCCAGAATGCTTAATTTCAAAGCCTCAGTGTCCATTTGATTTCCAACAAACACAACGACGGCACTGTTATTACGAGAGATAGGTTCAACAATAGAATTGAAATCACTATATTTCATAGTTACAAAGATTAAATCATAATAATCATTTTTTTCTAGTGTTTCAATTGTTTTAAAGTGGTCTACAGTTATTTTATGTTGAATAGTATGGTTTAACTTAACCCCGTATTGATCAATCGATTGTTTATTTTTTCCTCTCGCCAATAAGGTAATATCGTTTTTCTTATTTTTGTTTAAACTGTGAGCCAAGTAATTACCCTGAATTCCGGCTCCGTAAATTAGTATTTTCATTTTACTGCCTCTTTTTTTATTTATTAGTGAACTGTTATTTAGTATGCTAATTAATCTTTTATGTCCGAACAATGATCAAAAAAGGATAAGTGTTGATTAATTAACACTTAGAGAATAATGAAAGTGTTTCTGGGGTAGTTATAAAAAACCAAACGATTTCGATAAATACGAATCGTTTGGCTTTTTATAATATCGTGAGAATCAAGATATGTCGTTTTTATTGATTGTTTTGAACTAATGTAAGCAACCTGATTAAGTCTTTTTGTTGTTTATCGCTGAGAGCATCAAGAAATTTGGATGTATGCTCTTCACGAATCTTCTCAGTCAGTTGAAGAGTTTTCTCACCTGATTTTGTTATGAATAATTTTTTATTGCGAATATTGTCTTCTGGAATTTCTCGCCGAATAAGTTTGCTTTGTTCCATTTTTTTTAGAAGGGATGAAATTGTTGCAGGTCGTCTACTGATGGTTTTAACAAGATCTCGCTGAATCATGCCAGGATTCTGACCGATTATTTTTAATACAACAGTTTGCTGTGGGGTGATATCTGAATGTTGACTGATTTCTTTAGTGATTGTTTGCTGATGTTCTATATCAATCAGTCTGATTAGCTTGAGTGCTTCAGTGTTTTTATTGTTCATTGATAAAATCCTCCATAGCTAGTATAGCAAAAAGATAGTGTGTCTTACAATTAGTGTTGCTAACTGTTTGACAATTATAGTCTTTTAATATACAGTTACTAACTGTTAGATATACTAACTATAAAGGTGGAACTTAAAATGACTGAGAAAACTACTAAATTAACGAATTTACATCCAGATATATTGAAATTTCAAAATGAATTACGGGATAAGTACGTTTCAGAAAATAAAACCGTTAAAAAGGGACAAATTCTATTTGTCGGGTCTTCACTGATGGAGATTTTTCCAATTGAAAAGTTTCAACAGGATGAAGATTTAGGGTTAAATAAAGTGATTTATAATCGTGGTGTTAGAGCAACAACTACAGCTGATTTGTTAGCACACATGGACACACTAATATTCGACCTAGAGCCAAGCAAAATATTTATTAATATTGGTTCTAATGATATTGGGTTCAATGTACCAAAGGAAGAATATTTGAAGAACTATAGCCAAATTCTGAGCTTGATTCAAGAGAAGTTGCCAGATACAAAGGTGTATCTCATGGCATACTATCCAATCAATACTAGTACCAACTTTGGAGAAGAGAAGCACGAGCACAGTGCTCTTTATGAACATCGATCAAATGCGTTGTATGCAGCGGCAAGTGCAGATGTTGCAAGGCTTGCTAGAGAACACGAAATGAATTTTATCAATGTTAATTCAGGTTTGACTGATGAAGGTGGTAATCTTAAATCTGACCTAACCTTTGATGGAGCACATATGCTTCCAGCAGGATATAAAATTGTTCTGCAGAATATGATAAGTTATTTGAAATAATAAAAAGTCGATAGTTTATATATACGTAATTATAGTTAAGAGGTTATTTTGATAATTATACTTGTTACTCATGGTATAATTTATGCAAAAGAAGGTGATCTCACGATAGAACCTAAAATTGTAAAGGTTAGGAAAGTAGGTAATTCAACTATGGTTACAATACCCAAAGAATTTTCGAATAATTGTGAGGAGTATGCACTGTATAAAGGCGAAGATGGTGAAATTATTTTGATTCCAAGAAGACCCAGTGTCTTTGATGATCCAAAACTTAAAGATGTCGATTTTGTTCAACATGCAGAAATTAAAGGTATAGTTGGGGAGGAGGATATTTAATGGATTTCCCACACCAAAAAGATATTGTCTGGCTGAACTTTGATCCGGCACTGGGTTTTGAAATTAAAAAAAGAAGGCCAGCACTTGTTATCTCAAATAATGGATATAATGAACGCACGCACATGTGTGTTGTTTTACCGATAACTACTACTAAAGAGATAGAGGGACCATTTATTTCGATTAGTAGTAATAACATATCAGGTTTTGTGAATACTCTACAAGTTAGAAGTATGAATTATAGTAATAGGAATTTTGAAGTTGTCGATCATATTGATAGTGCAAAGTTTTACAGTATTATGGAGAGGTATAAAACAAACGTGCTTTAGTAGTCTATAAAATTACGCCACAAATAAGAAAGGTAATCTAATGGATAAAAAAGGTAATACCAATAAAAATGATTTTGTATTGAACTTTGATTTGGATATTCCCAAAGATCATATTGCACGCGCAATTAGTAACTTTGTGGACTCAATACCTGATCAGTTGGTTTTAGAAAGAGAGAATCCAACTGGTCGGCCAGCTATTCATCCCAGAATGCTAATGAAAATGATAATATTCGCTTATTATAGACAAGAATTCTCTGGTCGTGATATTGAATTGCTTAACGAAGAGAGCATACCAATGAAGTGGCTGAGTCAGGATACATCAGTTTCATATAAAACAATTAATAACTTTAAATCTTCTGAACCATTTAAGCATCTCATTAAAGAAGCCTTTGTATATTTTTCAATGCTTTTAGTTGAAAGCGGTGTAGTCAAAGAGAAATTTTTATTTATTCCGGGAATTGAGTTAAAAGTACACCCTGATGATAGCTTGTTTACTTGGAAAAGAGCCGTGGACGAGTTTGGACAAATGGATAAGACACAAGTTGCCACCCGTTACGAAGACTTAATTGAAAAAGCAAAAGACAATAAATGATTCAAGACATAAAAAATCAAGGTTAAGTTTTATCGCAATTTTTGAGATGCGAAAACCCAGCCTTGATTTTTTATTTTTTAAACAACTCAGAAACTTTTACAATAAATGAGCATCCTTCAACAACTCTTCGATATAAGTTCCCTTAATCTTCTTCAAAGCCTGTTTCTCAATCGCTTTTTCAGCAAATGGTAACTGGATATCTTCAAGTTTCTTCTTATCATTTAAGTAATAGATAGCGTTCATCAATACTCGAGCATCAAAGGCAGAGTCGAATACTTCTGGCACACCACGATCAACATCCAGTAATGTATAGACGGCTTCCATAGCTGTCCGTACTGAATATTCAGTAGTGAAGACTGTGTCACGTTCGGTTTCAGCGAAGTTACCTATGAAGGCTAAGTTTACTGATCCTTCTGGGACAACTAATGGACGGTCACCAAGTGCGCGTGGCATGAAGTATGAAGTGATATATGGCATGTGACATGGAATTGTGCTTGCAGAATTCGTTGCAATATCTACGATTTGATCTTCTGGAACCCCGATGTGATATAACCATTCCTCACATAATTCGATACCGGTACATTCAGTAATCTTCTTTTGAACGAAGTTACCAGGTTTGTCTGAGAATAGTCCATAAACCCAAACCACAAGTTCGTTAGGTTTTTGCGCCTTGAAATGAGGTTGACGACTAATTGAATATCCTAACAACCAGTTTGAATCTTTGATTGAAACTGGTCCACTAGTAACGATTGAACCACTGTGAGGATCCTTTTGACTAATCTTTTCAATGTAAGGTGTTACGCGATCATCGGTTAATGTGATACTACCTGAAACAGTCCAGTTAGCATCAGGAATATTGTCATAGAATTTCTCAGGATGACCGAATTCTGGATCTTGAGCAGCGAGGTTCTTCCATAGTTCCCATGTAGGTCCCAATTCGTGTTCAACAGGTGCTGGATGAGTATTGTCACCATAGGTTGTGCTTTCAGTAATTGAACCGTTAGTAACAAATACTAAATCATTTTCAGTTAAGTTTTTACTTTCAGATTTACCATCAACTGTCATTTCCAATTTAGTAGCAACTTTACCATTGCCAACTCTATTTACTAGAATGTTGTGAACGATGGTATTGTATTGGAAATGAACACCCTTAGATTCCAAGAATTTAACCATTGGCATGATTAATGATTCATATTGGTTATATTTTGTGAATCTTAGGGATGATAAGTCTGATAATGTTGCAATATGATGTACGAACCGAAGTAGGTAACGACGCATTTCAAGGGCACTGGCCCATGGTTCGAAGGCAAACATAGTTGACCAATAGAGCCAGAAATTAGAATCAAAGAATTCTTTTGAGAACACTTCATCAATTTGTTTGTCTTGTAATTGATCTTCTGGGGTCAAAGCGACTTTGATAATTTCATTGATAGCTTTTCTAGAAAGAGTTAATTTTCCGTCATTACTCATACGGTGGCCACGGTTTTCAATTACACGAGCTTTTGAGAAACTAGGGTCTTCCTTATTGAGCCAGTAATATTCGTCCAAGACAGATACATCTGAGTTTTCCAAAGATGGAATTGAACGGAATAAGTCCCAGAGTGTTTCGAAATGAGGTTCCATTTCACGTCCACCACGAATGATGTAACCTTTTTGCTCATTCCAGATTCCGTCCATACTACCGCCAGGTAAGCTGAGTTCTTCTAATACATGAATACGATCACCATCCATTTGGCCATCGCGAACAAGAAAGGTCGCGGCAGCTAATGATGCAAGACCTGATCCTACTAAATATGCTGATTTTTTATCTACATTAGCTGGTTTTTTAGGACGAGCGAATGCTTCATAATTACCATTGCTATAATACATAAAAACCCCTCCATTATTAAGGCAAGCACATGGATAGGACGGTGTGTCTGCGGTATAATCGTTACATATGTAACGTCGACCTCAGTATAGCGCAACCGTTTTCATTTTACAATATTACAATTAATCTAATGAGAAGGCCTTTTATGAACGAGAAAAGAATTCAAACACAAAATAGAATTAAGCAAGCACTACTATACTTAATGCAACGTGAAAAGTATGAAAATATCCAGGTTAAACAAATAACGGAGCTTGCTAAAGTTTCCCGGATGGCATTTTATAGAAACTTCAGTACGAAAGATGATATTGTAAAATGCTTTATAGAAACGCAATATAATGAGTTCGTTGAAGCTATTTCTGAAAATAATATACAAGAATTGGAAAGTCTACTTAGGGTTTATTGTGGATACTTCTATGAAAATAGACACATCCTTGACGCCGTTGTTACAGCCGGAGTTGAAGGAAAGGTTTTAAAGAGTCAGACCGCCTATTTCCAGAAGTTCTTTGATACAGATATTGCTGATATTCCAGAAATGCCGGATTATGATGTCACATATTATTCTGGAGCTGTTTTTGCTACACTGCTGTATTGGCGTCGCAAAGATTATGATATCGGGGTGGATGCCATTGCCCAACACCTTATTTCGAAGTTTGAACAAGATTTATAAATATGTGAGGTACTTGCTATGAAAAAAGATGACTGTGTTTTCTGCCAAAAGACTGATTTAATTATGGAAAATGATCTTGCCAAAGCTTTTTATGATCATGCTCCAATGGCCAAGGGACATGTACTTATAGTACCCAAGGATCATTACGTTACCTTCTTCGATGTTCCTAAAGCTGAACAACAAGCGATGATTGAATTGATGGACGAAGTGAAACCATTTTTGGATGATAAATTTCATCCACGTGCTTACCAAATATTTAGTCACATTGGTGCACCAGCAGGCTAAAAGGTGTTTCATTCTCATATTCATTTGGTGCCAGTGTATTAGAAAATTAAGCAATTTCAGTAAAAATGTTCGATTCACCGCTATTTTTGGTCAGATTCGGTTGGTATGAATAAAAAATTACGGTATAATGCTGAAAACAATACGAGGATATTATAATGAAAACAGCAGTTGTAACTGATTCGGCATAATATTTAACACCGGAACAGATTGAAAAGTATAAGATTGTCGTTTTACCAGTCACGGTCATTATGGGTGGTAAAGAATATCGAGAAACGGTCGATATTACGACTAGAGAATTCTTTGATTATGTAAATAATGCAGATGTTCTGCCTACGACTGCGCAGGTCACTATGGCACAAATTAAAGAAGCTTATGATAAATTGGCTGACGAAGGCTATGATGAAGTGATTTCGATTCACTTATCTAGCGGAATCACCGGATTCTTGGATAACCTACGGATGTTTGTGAAGGACTATGACCGACTTAAGGTTTTCCCATATGATTCCAAAATGGCCAGTGCCGGTGAAGGAGTATTGAGTTTACTAGCTGGTGCAATGGCATCAGAAGGATTTAACTCGGATCAAATTCTGCCAAAGTTAGATCAACTTAGAGGTTCTGAAGAGGTCTATTTTGCGGTAGATAACCTCAATCATTTAATGCGAACCGGCCGGTTAACTAATCGTTCGGCCTTTATCAGAAATATTTTGAGAATCAAACCATTATTGACGTGTGATGAAGATGGAAAAATTGTTAGAATCGGTAAGGAACGAACGATGCGTCGTGCGTTTAATAGTATTTCAAGCAAAATGGCAGAATCAATTGCCAAAGCTAATTATCCTATTCAAGCGACGATTATTAATGCGAATGATGAGGAGCTGGCTGAAAAATGGCGAGTTACTTTATCAGAACGATTCCCTAATCTCAGAATTTCAGTGAGCGACTTAGGACCAGTTGTTAGTGTACACACTGGTGAAAAGACAATGGGTGTGATGTGGTCTGAAGACTGGCAAGCAATGTACTAGCCCTAATAATTGTTTTCATTTTATAGCGGGTAAGTGATAAACTAGTATATGAGTAATTTGTGACAAATATAAAAGAAACAAGGAGAACATATTTTGATTTCAGCAATTGATTTAAAAGCGGGTATGACATTTGAACAAGACGGTAAGTTGATTAAGGTTTTATCAGCAGACCATCATAAACCAGGTAAGGGTAACACTGTTATGCGTATGAAGTTGTACGACGTACGTTCAGGTTCAACAGTTGAAAAGACAATGCGTCCTGAAGAAAAGGTTGAACAAGCAGTTTTGGAAACAAAGCCAGCTCAATACCTATACTTACAAGATGACATGGCCGTATTCATGGATCTTGAAACATACGAACAATACGAAATTCCAACAGCTTCAATCGAAGACGAAATGAAATTCCTTTTGGAAAACATGGAAGTTAAAATTGAATTTTTTGGCGCAGAAGTAATTGGTATCACTGTACCAACTGTTGTTGAATTAAAGGTTGCTGACACAGCACCTTCAATCAAGGGTGCAACTGTTACTGGTTCAGGTAAAGCTGCAACTATGGAAACAGGTTTGGTTATCAACGTTCCTGACTTCATCCAAACTGGTGAAGTTTTGGAAGTTAATACTCAAAAGAGCGCATACGTTAAACGTGCTGGTAAATAATTAATATTAGAAAAACGTCTTACTCAGTTGAACTGGGTAAGGCTTTTTTTGACTTCAGGCTATAGTATAATTGCACTAAGTATTTAATTCAGCTCAATTCTAAATATCAATGTATAATGGATTTTGTAGTTATACCAATTTATTGGGAGTGGACATATGGCAACGTTAAATGATGTAGCAAAGCTAGCTAATGTTTCTAAAATGACGGTTTCTAGAGTGATTAATCATCCAGAAAAGGTTAAAGAGGACTTAAAAGAGCTAGTATACCAAGCTATGAGAGAAGTCGATTATCATCCGAATATCGCCGCAAAAGCACTAGTTAATAATCGGACTCAAATAATAAAATTTTTAATTTTAGAGGATCTCGATGTTGCAGAACCTTATTATATGAAATTGTTAATGGGAATTGCGAAGACTCTATCGGAAAAACAATATTCTTTACAGTTGGTTACAAGAAATAATATTGACGTTGGTAATTGTGATGGATTTATTGTTACAGGTACGAGAAAATCCGATTTAGATTGGGTAAAAGATTTTGATAAGCCTGTAGTTCTTTTTGGTGAGAATCATGAGGGATTGGACTCGGTTGATATTGATAATCGAGAGGGAACTAAGTTTTCAGCAGAATATGCGCTTAAGTTAGGCTATGAGCATTTGATATTTATTGGGTTGGATAGGGAAGAAGCATTTGAATATGCACGTGAGGCTGGATACATTGAAACAGTTCAACAGCGCAAAATCAGACCAGTAATTAGAAGAATGAGTAACCATAGTCACAGTTCTTCTAATTACATAAGTGAAAATTGGAATAAAATTAAGGCTAATACTTGCTTTATATGTGGGAGCGATCGACTTGCTTTAGGAATTGAACGTGGAATTCAATTGCAAGGTGGAAAAGTCCCTGATGATTTTGGCGTCATCGGATTTGATGGAGTATTTCTTGATCAAATTGCTTCGCCAAGATTAACCACAATTAAACAACCCGAAGTGGAAATGGGTGCGGCAGTTGCAGAGATGATTATTGATAAAATAAACCAAAATAATTTACCACAGGGTTCAAGGCTATTTGCTCCACAGTTAGATGTAAAAGGATCTACAAGAAAAAATGTTACCGATAACACTAAATAAGGTGTTGTGTTAAATCTCTAATCTATTTAAGCTTACTATGAAAGCGCTTAACGGATGGAGATTTTTTATATGGAAGAATGGTTTGATAAAGCAATAATATATCAGGTATATCCTAAGAGCTTTAAAGATTCCAATGGTGATGGAATTGGTGATATTCGAGGGATCATTGAAAAGGTAGCATACATAAAGTCTTTGGGGGTTAATACTATTTGGGTTAATCCAATGTACGTATCTCCTCAAGTTGACAATGGGTATGATGTATCTAACTATTTTGCAATTGATGAATCAATGGGAACTATGGAAGACTTTGAGGAACTTGTGAAAGTTGTACACGACCATGGTATGAAAATAATCATGGACTTTGTGTTGAATCACACATCTGATCAACATCCATGGTTTCAAGACGCCAAGAATAATCCACATAGCTTATATAGGAATTACTATCTATGGTCAAAAGGTAAAAATGGTTCTGAACCCAATAATTGGGGATCATTTTTCGGCGGTAGTGTATGGAGCAGAGTGCATAAAAATGATAGTGAATACTATTTCCATTTATTTAATAAGCATATGCCAGATTTGAATTGGAAAAATCCAGAGGTTCAACAATCTGTTACGGACATTGCGAAGTTCTGGGTGGCTAAGGGAATTGATGGATTTAGATTAGATGCATTTATTCATATATCAAAAGCTGATTTTAACCAAGATTATATCAGTCATGAGAAGCATCCACTGGCTGAACCATATTATGCTAATCGTTCAGAGGTGCAATCATACTTAAGATATTTCACTTCAGAGCTAAGAAAAGAAAAACCAGATATTTATATTTTGGGTGAAGCATCGTCGGCAGATATTAATTTAGCACTTGATTATTCAAACCCACAAAGTAATTTATGCGACCAAGTTATAACTTTTAGACTGTTCGCAGATAAGCTTAAAAACCCCATTGTAAATTTGCCGTCTGAATTTCAGCCGGTTACATTGGATGTTCAACTATTTAAAAAGCAGATGGCTGAGTGGCAAGCAAATATGGAGGGGATATGTTATCCGACACTTTATTGGAGTAATCATGATACGGCAAGGTTAATATCACGATATGGTGATTCTGATTATCCAATTAATAGTGCTAAAGCCTTAGCAACTGTCTTATATCTACAAAGGGGTGTTCCGATTATCTATTTTGGTGAGGAACTTGGAATGCAAAATGCTTACTTAGATAGATTTGAACAATTTGAAGATCAAAATGTAGATGACTTTGCAAATATAGCCCTTAAGAATGGGATAAGTAAAAATAAGATATTAAATATGCTAAATAGCACGCATAAAATGAGTGCTAGAAATGTAATGCATTGGAGTAAAAAAGATAACTTTGGATTTTCAAATCATGATCCATGGATTGGCGGCAAGAGTACCGATGTGAATGTAGATGAAGAGGATAGTCAATCGGATAGTGTTTTGAACTACTATCGTGAGTTACTAAAAATCAAACAAAGTAATTTATATTCAATAGGTAAAGAAACTATTGATAATTGTGAAGATCCAATATTTTCGTTCAGTCGTTCATACAATAATTATGAGGCCAAGGTTATAGTGAACCTTTCATGCGATTCTCAACAGTATCAATTAGATAATGAGATGAAGAATGGCAAGAGAATATTATCTGAGGGTCAATTACAAATAAAAAATGGAAACATTCAACTTGGTCCTTGGAGCAGTATCATCATTGAAAGTAAGGAGAAATAATAATGGCACGTTCAACAAATACAGATTTAAGAAAACAACTTATCTATAGTGTTTTTGTCAGAGATTTTTCAGCAAGTGGCGACTTTAGAGGATTGGAAAATGATTTAAAAAGAATTAAAGATCTAGGAACAGATACAATTTGGTTAATGCCTGTTTATCCGATTGGTAAGGTTGATCGAAAAGGTTCATTAGGCTCACCATATGCAATTAAGGATTATCTGGATATAGATATTAACTATGGAACAAAACAGAGTTTTCACGAGTTAGTAGACAAAATTCATGAAAATAATATGAAGGTCATGATTGACATTGTGTTCAATCATACTTCGAGAGATTCTGTATTGTTGAGTGAACATCCAGACTGGTTCTTAAGAGACAACGAAGGTACCTTAAAGAATAAGAATGAGGAGTGGACCGATGTAGCTGAGTTAGATTATGGCAACCTGGAGCTTTGGGATTATCAAATAAAAGTCTTAAAGCATTATGCTGAGTTTGTGGATGGATTTAGATGTGATGTTGCACCGCAGGTACCAATTGATTTTTGGATGAAGGCTAGATCAGAAGTTACAAAAGTAAATCCGAAAATGATGTGGTTAGCCGAATCAACAGATGGAGAATACGTACGAAGCTTAAGAGATAGAGGGTTTTGGTCCTCGTCAGACGGAGAATTATATAATGCGTTTGATATGACTTACGATTATGAAATAGATCATTTGTGGAGATCATATGTAAAGGGTGAGATTGATGATTCAACTTATGTCGCGAAGCTTAACGAACAAACCGTAATTTATCCAGATAATGCAATTAAAATGCGAGGTATCGAAAATCATGATCAATCCAGAGCACACGATATTATTCCTAATAATAATGATTTAGTTAATTGGACGGCTTTTTATGGTTTCCAGAGGGGATCAATGTTAATTTACAACGGACAAGAAATTGGTGCTAAACATACACCTAGCTTATTTGAGAGGGAACCAATTGAATGGGCTGATATTCAAATTGATTTAAGTGATTTAATTAAGAAATCACATGAATTAATGCAAGATGATATTCAAGTTGATGGAGCTTATAAAGTTGTTAGCCAAGGACACGGAATAGTCTCAGTTGACTATCAACTAGACGATAGAAAACGAATAGGTGTTTTTACATTACGAAGCAATCACGGAATTGCCAAAGTTGATGTAACGGACGGAATTTATAAAAATCTTTTAGATGGAAAAGAGATAAACATCAGTAATGGAATTATTGATGTGAAAGGATTACCAATCATAATTGATATTGGTTAAATTAAAAGCTCACTTCGGTGAGCCTTTTTTTGTGCCAACAAAAACTTGTTACCGATAACATTGAGAAAGCGCTTGCAAACATTGATAAATGGGCTGATACTAGATTTTGTAATAAGAAAATAAATTTAGGAGGTAGTTGTTGTGAACGGTAAATTTTGGAAGCACGTTGGATTAGTTACTGCAGTTGCAGGTACAGCATTAACACTTGCAGCATGTGGTAATGGATCCTCAAACAAGGATGTTAAGATCACAATTTTACAAGGTAAGGTTGAGTCTAATAAGCAATTTAAACAAATTGCTTCAGAATATGAAAAGGCTCATCCAAATGTAAAAATTGAAGTTACTTCTATTGGTGGTGGTACACAATACGATCCAGTTCTTAAGACACGTATTTCATCAGGTAACGCACCAACAATCTTTAGTTTAGATGGCCCTGCTAGTTTGAAACAATTCAAGTCTCATGAAGCAGATTTAAGTGATACTAAAGCTGCTAAAGCCGCACAACCCGGAACTCTAGATGCTGTAAAGAGTGAAGGTAAAACATATGGATTACCATTTAATGTTGAAGGATATGGTTTTGTTTATAACAAATCTGTCTTCAAAAAAGCTGGTATCGATCCAAAGAGTTTAACTTCATATGACAAACTTGACGCAGCAGTTAAGAAGTTAGATTCAGAAAAAGACAAGTTGGGAATTAAGGGAGTATTCGCATTACCAGGTAAAGAAGCATGGGTAATGTCAGACCACTTGTTAAACTTATACTTATCAAAAGAATTTGATGGCAACGCACAAAAGCTATACAAATCACAAAAGATGGAATTTGCTAAGAATGCTGAAATGAAACAAATGCTTGATTTACAAAGCAAGTATTCAATCAAACCAGTAATGCAAATGGATTATGCAGCACAAGTTAACCAAAACTTCTCACAAGGTAAAGCTGCTATGATTCAGCAAGGTGACTGGATTTATCCTACTGTTGACCAAATCGATAGCAAATTTGCACAAAAAGATATCGGTATGATTCCAATTCCTGTTAAAGAACAAGAAGGAAAATTACCAGTTGGTACATCAATCTACTGGGCTGTTAACAAACAAAAATCTAACACAGAACAAAAAGCTGCTAAGGACTTCTTGGACTGGATGTACACATCTAAAGAAGGCAAGAAGAACGTTGTCAACAAACTTCACTTCGTACCTGCATACAAAGGATATGAAGGCATGAAGATGTCAGACCCATTAACACAAGTTGTATTTGATTACACAAATGATCACAAGACATTTGGTTGGGCATTCCCCGGATACACAGGAACACCATGGGACACAACTGTTGCACAACCAAACTTACAAAAATATCTATCAGGTAAACAAGGTTGGGACAAGACCGTTTCAAATATGACTGACGGCTGGGCTTCTCAACAAAAATCAGCACAATAAAAATTGAAAATTCAGGACTAAAACAAAGAGGGTATTATTATGAAAAATCGTAGTCTGTCATTCTGGCTATTCTTGACACCTACCCTCGTTGCATTAGCACTAGTAGTTTTCATTCCAATGCTTGAGGGTCTGTTCTATTCGTTTACGGATTGGGACGGGCTCTCATTTACTAAGATGGTAGGTTTTAAAAACTATATCACCTTACTGCAAGATAAGGCATTCGTGAATGCATTCTGGTTTACAGTTGCATTTGTTATCGTAACTGTAATTTTGCTAAATGTAATCGGGTTAGGTTTGGCCTTACTAGTAACACAAAAATTTAAGGGTAGTAACTTCTTAAGAGCAATATTCTTTATGCCAAATATGATTGGTGGTTTGATTTTAGGATTTATCTGGCAATTCATTTTTACACAAGGATTTGATGCATTAGGATCTGCACTGCATCTTTCATGGCTTCAAAATTGGCTTACAAATGAAACCACTGGATTCTGGGGATTAGTTATTGTAACAGTATGGCAAATGAGTGGATACATTATGATTATCTACATTGCCTACTTGCAAAACATTCCAAATGAAGTCATTGAAGCTGCTGAAATTGATGGAGCTTCTCCATGGCAAAGATTTACAAAAATTACATTTCCAATGATTGCACCTGCATTTACAGTTTGTATGTTCTTAACACTTTCGAATGGTTTTAAGATTTATGACCAAAACCTTTCTCTTACAAACGGTGGACCATACAATTCAACTCAAATGTTGGCGATGGATATTGTTAATACAGCATATAACGCAAGTAACTTCTCTCTAGCAGAAGCTAAAGCGATGGTATTCTTCTTAATTGTTGCTGCTATTTCATTAGTTCAAGTTCTATACAATCGTAGACGGGAGGTCGATTTGTAATGAAAAAAAGAAGTACAACAGTCATTGCTATTGTCGGCGCTTTAATCGGTCTACTATGGTTGTTCCCGTTCTATATGATTGCAACTAACTCATTTAAAACCCCAAAAGGTATTTTTGCATCAGTATTATCGTTACCACATCCAGCTACAGGTGATAACTATGTAAACTCGTTTAAAGCATTAAGTTTTGTTGGATCATTAACAAATTCGCTTATTATAACGATTTGCAGTGTTTTACTGATAATTATTTGTTCTTCAATGGCAGCATATGCATTACAAAGAAATCATTCAAAGTTAAGTGGCGGATTATTACTTTTATTTATTTCTTCAATGTTGATTCCATTTCAATCAGTAATGATTCCTTTAACTGCTAATTTTGGTGGTGTTCACATGCTTAATATGTGGGGATTAATGTTTATGTACTTGGGATTTGATTGTAGTTTATCTATTTTCCTTTACCAAGGAACATTATCAAGTATTCCATTAGCGATGGATGAAGCCGCTGAGATGGAAGGCGCTAACCGTTGGCAAATATACTTTAAAGTTATTCTACCAATGCTTAATCCGATGACTGTAACAGTAGCAATTTTAAATATTATCGCGATTTGGAATGATTATCTATTACCATCGTTGGTACTCCCACAGATTCAATATACAATTCCACTTCAAATGTTTAACTTCTTTGGTGAATTTACCAAACAATGGCATTTGGCATTGGCCGGAATTACGTTATCAGTCATTCCAGTAATCCTGTTCTATCTATTCGCTCAGAAGTGGATTATCAAGGGTGTTACTGATGGAGCTGTTAAATAAAGTTTAATTAATTTTAGTAGGTGAATAAGATGACGAAAGGCAAAGAGACATTAATAGAGGTTGGAAATTGGGTATGGACCTTATTTTCCATTAACGTAATTTGGTTTTTACTAAATTTTCCTGTTATTTTAACTGTAATTCTGATATTTAGTATGCCCTTTGGACTTCCTTTCGTAGCATTTACAGTAGTGCTAATTCTAATGATTACAATCTTTACAATTCCTAGTTTAGCCGGGGTGTTTTCAGCAATTGGACAATGGAAAGAACGTGGCAGTGGAACATATATAAAGTACGTTCTAAGAACCTGGATTAAAGAGGTTAAGTCCATCGTACCCAATTTGATTGAAGGATCAATAATCGGATTGATTGTAATTATGATTAAGGCTTTCGAAGGCAACATTTTTGTTAGTACTTTAGTACTAGTTTGGGGATTGCTAACTACGTTGGTAGTAATTGCTAATGCGTATTTGAAAGGATTGAATAAGGATGATGATTTAACCCAATTTATAATTCAGCATGGTGGGCAATTGCTTGTTTCAACAATTTTGTTTGTGATTATGATTGCACTGAATGGGTATCTTAAATTAGCCTTTCTAATATTAATTTGTAGTATTTCATTTTCAGCTTTAGTAACAGTTAATTTATTAAATAAAAAAAGTAGTTATAGAAAACTTTAGAAGGAGAATACTGACATGGTAGAGATTAATCTAGATCACATTTATAAAAAGTATCCAGAAGCCAAAGATTATTCAGTATCAGATTTTGATCTTCAAATTAAAGATGGAGAGTTTATCGTCTTTGTTGGACCATCAGGCTGTGGTAAGTCCACTACATTAAGAATGATTGCTGGACTAGAAGAAATCACTAAGGGTGATTTTAAAATGGAAGGAAACGTAATGAATAAGGTATCACCTAAAGATCGTGATATCGCAATGGTTTTCCAAAATTACGCTCTTTATCCACATATGAGTGTTTTTGATAACATGGCGTTTGGATTGAATATTCGTAAAAATGACAAGGCAGACACAAAAAAACGTGTTGAAGATGCTGCTAAAATTTTAGGACTATCAGAATTATTAGATAGAAAACCTGCTGCACTTTCAGGTGGTCAAAGACAACGTGTTGCTTTAGGTAGAGCTATTGTGCGTGATGCTAAGTTGTTCTTGTTAGATGAACCATTATCAAATTTGGATGCTAAACTACGTGTTCAAATGAGAACAGAAATTGCACAATTACATCAGCGTTTAGGTCGAAACTTTATCTATGTAACTCATGATCAAGTTGAAGCTATGACAATGGCTGACAGAATTGTCATCATGAACGCTGGACGTATTCAGCAAGTCGGAACGCCAGCTCAACTTTACAATGAACCTGTAAACAAATTTGTTGCTGGTTTTATCGGATCGCCAGCTACAAACTTCTTCGATGTAAAACTTGAGAATGGTCATGTAGTTAATGACGAAGGTATTGATATCGCAGTACCAGAAGGTCAACTAAAGACCTTGAAAGAAAAAGGATATGACGGTAAGGAAATAACTTTGGGTGTTCGTCCTGAAGACGTTCATGCTGAAGAAATTGCACTTCAAACATTCCCAAATGCCAAGGTGAACGCAACGGTTGTTGTATCTGAATTGATGGGTGCTAATACAATGCTGTATTCAAAACTGGGTAATATCGACTTTATTGCTGAAGTTAACTCACGTGATTATCATGAACCAGGCGATAAGTTAGAAATGGCCTTTGAAATGACAAAAGCACATTACTTCGATAAAGAAACTGAAGAAACCATTATTTAGATAAAATTGAGGGCAGAGGGATGTTATTCTCTCTGTTCTTCTGTAAGGAGGACAATCATGCAACGAATTTTTGAAATTGATCCTTGGAAGATTGTGACTCACAAACTTGATAAGGAAAATAAACGATTGCAGGAAAGTATGACCAGTATTGGGAATGGTTATATGGGAATGCGCGGGATGTTTGAAGAAGACTATTCCGGAGATACACTTCATGGACTTTACATCGGTGGTATTTGGTATCCAGATAAGACTGTTGTTGGTTGGTGGAAAAATGGTTATCCCAAGTATTTTGGAAAAGTAATCAATGCAATTAATTTTGCCAAAACTAATATTTTAATTGATGGTGAAAAGGTTGATTTAGCTAAAGATAATATTTCAGATTTTGAAATTTCATTAGATATGAAAAATGGAATTTTAACTCGTAAGTTCACAATTACTAAGGGCGATAAGAAATTAGCATTTACAATTGATCGCTTTGTCAGCATTGCTGATAAGCAATTGTTTGAATTGAGTTATCATGTTGAAAATCTATCTGATGCCCCTGTAAAAGTAGAATTCGTATCAGCAATTGATGCTGATGTTGCAAACGAAGATTCTAACTATGATGAAAAATTCTGGGAAGTTCAAGATAAGAATCAATCAGAAAATGATGCTTATTTGATTGCTAAGACGAAACCAAATAATTATGATGTACCTCAATTTACAGTCGGTGTGAAGATTGAACATCATACTGATATGGATACTCAAAGTGAGTCTGAAAATGATTTAATGGTAAGCAATCATTTCACCAAAGAGATTTCTGCTAAGGGTGAGTTAAGCTTCGAAAAACGAGCTACTGTTGTAACTTCTCGAGCCTATGACGATCCAGCTACTTTGAAAGCAGCAATGGAAACTTTAAGTACGAAGATTAACGCCAAGAGTTTAGACACATTAGTTAAAGAACAGGAACAAGGCTGGGCAGATCGTTGGGAAATGGCTGATGTTGAAATCAGTGGTGATGACGCTGCTCAACAAGGAATTCGCTTTAACTTATTCCAGCTCTTCTCAACCTTCTATGGCGAAGATAAACGCTTGAACATTGGTCCTAAAGGCTTTACTGGTGAAAAATACGGTGGCGCCACATATTGGGACACTGAAGGATTTGCAGTTCCGCTATATCTATCATTGGCAGACCAAGAAGTTACTCGTAATTTGTTAGAGTATCGCTTTAATCAATTACCAGGTGCATTTCATAACGCACGTGAACAGGGGCTTAAAGGTGCTTTGTATCCAATGGTTACCTTTAATGGGATTGAAAATCATAATGAATGGGAAATCACTTTTGAAGAAATTCATCGTAACGGAACCATTGCATATGCGATTTACAATTACACACGTTACACCGGCGACGAATCATATCTAAAATCAAAGGGTATCGATGTATTGACTGCTATTTCTAGATTCTGGGCTGATCGAGTTCATTTTTCAGAAAGAAAACAACAGTACATGATTCATGGTGTTACCGGACCTAATGAGTATGAAAATAATATTAACAATAACTGGTACACGAACTTCTTAGCTCGTTGGACACTTGAATATACACTTGAATCTTTGAAGAAAGTTTCAAGCAGTAAGATGAACGATTTAGCTATTGAACAAAGTGAACTTGATAAATGGCAAGATATTATTGATCGAATGTATCTTCCAGAAGATAAAGATTTGGGAATCTTCTTACAGCAAGATGGATTCTTGGATAAGGATATTAAACCTGTTTCAGCCATTCCAGAAGGTCAACGCCCAATCAACCAAAACTGGTCATGGGATCATATCCTTCGTTCACCATATATTAAGCAAGCTGATGTTTTACAAGGAATTTGGTACTTTATCAATGATTTCACACCAGAACAAAAGAAGCGTAACTTTGACTTCTATGAACCACTAACAGTTCATGAATCAAGTCTGTCAGCTTCAGTTCATGCAATTTTGGCTGCTGATCTTCATTATGAAGATAAAGCTGTTGAGATGTATGCTCGGACTGCTCGTTTAGATCTTGATAACTACAACAACGATACTGTCGATGGTTTACATATCACATCAATGACAGGTAGTTGGCTTGCAATTGTCCAAGGATTTGCTGGAATGCGAGTTCAAGATGGCATGCTATCATTTAAACCATTTGTACCAAAGCAATGGGGTTCATATAAATTCCACGTTAACTTCCGTGGTCGCTTATTGAAGATTACGGTTGACCGTGATGGTTCACGTATTGATCTATTAAAAGGTGAACCAATGGTAATTAAGCTAAATGACCAAGAATTAGAATTGAAATAGTGGAGGAGTGCAGTTATGAAAGGCGTATTATTCGACTTAGATGGCGTAATCACTGACACAGCCAAATTTCATTTTAAAGCTTGGAGTAAATTAGCTAAGGATAAGTTAGATGTTGATTTACCAGCTAGCTTTGAAACAGAGCTAAAGGGTGTTAGCCGAATTGATTCAATGAATAAGATTATTGAATTCTCTGGTAAACAGGCTGATTTTTCAGAAGCAGAAGTTGCCGAAATGGCGGCTGCCAAGAATGATTTTTATTTAAAGGAAATTGATAAGTTAACTCAAAAAGACATTTTGCCTGGAATTGAGAATTTGTTGGATGCTCTTTCAGCAAATAATATTCTATTATCGATTGCTTCAGCTAGTAAGAATGCTCCATTTATTCTTAAAAAGTTAGGATTATTTGAGCGTTTCGACGCCATTGCTAATCCTGAGAATGTTGAACATGGGAAACCTGCTCCAGATATCTTCATTGAAGCAGCAAACCAAATTCACGTAGATCCTAGAGAATGTGTTGGACTCGAAGATGCGGTTGCCGGTGTTCAAGCAATCAATGATGCAAAGGCTGTTTCCGTTGGAATTGGTAATGCCGAAGAACTTAACCAAGCAGATGTAGTTGTAAAAAGTACCGCAGATTTGTCTTATATGCTTTTAGATCAGGCATATGGGGAACATCGCAAAAGATATTAAATACAAAACAATATAAAAAAACTGAAAGTCATTTTTGACTTTCAGTTTTTATTTCTAATTATTTATCAAAATTTACAACACGTGCATAACCAGCAATGTAACCACGCCACCAAGATGACATGTATGTTTCTCTAATAACACCGCGGTCTTGAGCATCAACCATCATATTGTTTCCTTTAACAATAATTCCAACGTGGTCGATAGTTTTGCCACCGTTGTAACTGAAGAAAACCAAATCACCAGGTTTAACATCGCTATGTTTAACGTGTTTGAACTGATTATATTGTTGTTCAGCTGTACGATTGATAGACTTATTTAAAGCGTGTTTGAAGACGTACTGTGTTAATCCAGAACAGTCAAATGTTTTAGGACCAGTTGCACCCCAGGTATATGGTTTACCCATTTGGTCATTCAGAACGTTTTGAATGGATGAAAAATCTTTTCCAGTATTAGTTGTTCCATTTTCATCCGATGTATCACTAAATGTGTCATCATCTTTAATGGCTGCTACTTTAGTATTGGCATTCGTCTGTTGGTCAGAAGAATTTTTATTAGTATCATGATCAGTTTCAATATCAATGATTTTTTGAAGGTGTTCAGGGAACTTTTTAGGTGCCTTTTGATCGGCATGTATGTTGGTACCGGCGAATAACATTACTGCTAATGCAGATAGAGTAATTAATAAGTTACGTTTTAACATATCCGTCTCCGTTTCTAGATTCTATTTTTTTATTATAACAATGATGTGTAACGATTCAATAACAAAGATTTTGCAGAAGTATAAAAACACAACAATTATCTCAATTTCTTCACATTCTAACCAATTGAAAACGGTTATAATAATGGTGATAAATCATAATATTTGAGGGGGATATTCATGAAGATTAAGAAAACTATCACAGGTCTAATTGCAGGAATAAGTTTGTTAGTACCAAGTATTTTAAGTGTTCAGGCAGCCACAATTAAGTCTAGTGATACGTCGGTAGCAACTACCGCTAATACTAATTTGAATTCACAAAACAAATTGACTACAGCTTCTAAAACTTAGGTTAAAAAGCAGCAAGATTTAACTAAAGCGCCAGCCAAGCCAGCGCCAGTGGAAAAGCCAACCGCAGTTAAAGCGGCTGCAACCAGTACAGGATATTCATATGATAAAAATGGCTTTAAAACCGTAACACAAAGTCATGATGTCGATGTTAAACAACCAGATGGATCGACTAAAAAAGAAAGTCACAAATATACTAATACTTATAACGGTAAGGCAGTTACGCTCGCCAATGCTTATTCTGAAGGTATTCTGAGTAAACAAGCTAGCTTAATTAATCAAGTTTTAGAAACTGAACTTGGTCAAAAACCGGATAATCAAGATTTTTACTATTCTGATAATGGATTAACGGTACTACCTAGCCAGGGTGGTTCAGTGACTTTAAATGTTATGTTTAATACTGGCAATACTGTTTCAATCAATACAACCACTCAGAAGTCAGTTGAATCTGGCAAGGATGCTAAGGGTAATCCGCAATATACTACAAAAACAATTAATCACTACTATAACTATGTAGACGGAAAAAGGGTTAATTTAGATCAAGCCGTCTCCAATGGACCACTAAAGTCTGTTTCAAATGAATTAATGCAAATAATCAAGAGCAATTGGAAGAATAAGGCTGATTACCAGGATTTTTACTTCAATAACTCAGGCATAAATATTGTTGATCAAAATGCTCACACGACAACAATCACTGCACAATTTAATAACGACAAACGTGTATCGCTTAGAACTTCATTGTTCTATTTTGATTTTAAAGATAACAAATTTAACACCGTTCAGAAAACAAATAACTATAACTACAACAATGGAAAACGAGTGCAGTTAAGTAACGCATTTAGTACCGGTCAATTTGCTAAATCACAAAGTCTATTAAATAAAACTGTGGCCTCTGAACTAAAAACTAGTGTTGGCAAGCTAAATAAACACCAATTTAGCTTTACTACCAATGGTGTGAATATCCCAACCAAAGGTAACGATTCAGTCGCAGTTAATATTCTTTACAATAATCAAGGCAAAGCCTCTTTTGCTGGAATTACAACTAAGTACACAACCAAAAAGGACGCTAAAGGTAAAGACGTTACAAGTACGAAGACAACGAATAAATACTTTAACTACCGGAATAATAAGGTGGTTAGCAATGCCAAAATGTACAGTGGTTCTGATGCTTACGCTACCGCTCAGTCAGCGCTAACTAAAACTATTAAAAAGTACAAATTGCAAAATAAAGTTTACTATTCTAGTAACGGTGTCGCAGCTGGTGCCTATGCATTAAATGTTTTGTATACATCAAAACCAGCTCAGTCGATTTCAATCGTTCATACTCAGCTAAAAACCAACAGTAAAAAGCAGCTTTACGTAGATCAAACTAATTCATATGCTAACTATCGAAATGATAAATCTGTCAAATTAAGTAACGCTTTCGGCGCGAAAGGTTCATACGCCAGTGCCAATAAGATAGCTTACAAAGTTCTTGGTAAATCAATTAAGTCTGGTTTGAGTAAAAAGGGATTCTATTTCACTAAAGATGGACTGGTAGTTGCCAGTGCCAAGGGTCAATTTTTACAGTTGAGCGTGATTTATAATGGTAAGAGTCGTAAATCTTTTGATATAGTCTCATTTAAGTTAAAGGATAAGAAGTTCGTGCCTGGAGCACCTAAGTATTATGCTTATCGTGGTAATACACAGGTTACATTGAAATCCGCTCTGAAGAATCCTAGTTATTTTGGAAAATTAGAGCGAGGATTACGGACAACGATGCTGAATAATAAGAGTCGTTATCCATATGCAACCAGCAAGACTAATGTTTCTAAACGCGCTGTTATTTATACTAGCAGAGGATTGAATGTTCTTTTCCCTGCTGGTAGTGTAGCGCCAAAGAATGCAGGATTACGAGTAATTTCATTGGATAATAGCTGGTTAAAATAGACCGTGTTATCATATAAATAACGAATAGAAGAGTCGTGGTGCAAAACGTTGTTTTGACACGGCTCTTTTCAGTGCTAATAAAAGGAGGTGGTCTATGTGGCAGATATAAAAATCGGAATTCGACAGCTAGTTGAGTTTGTTTTACGTGCTGGCGATTTGAATGAACAGGGTAATAGTCAAAACACAGCGTTGATTGGAGCCCGGATTCACCGTCAATTACAAAAGGAACGTAGTGCAGATTATCAAAAAGAATATTACGTAAAGCGGATGGTTGACCTAGACGGCGACGATTATGTGATTGATGGACGAGCTGATGGAATTATTGCCGACGAGGACCACCTCTGGATTGAAGAAATTAAAACATCTGACCCCGCATTTAAAGATTTGTCAGAGAACACGCTCACGCTGTACTGGGCTCAGGCTAAAGTATATGGAGCAATCCTGACTCAAGACTTAGATTATGAAAAAGTAACCTTACGTCTTACTTATTACCAACGCCCTACAGATGAAATTACGACTGAAGAACATGAATACACACGTGAAGAGTTACGCGAGTTCTTTGATGGCTTAGTAGCCGAATATGAATACTGGATCAAATTACGCAATGATTGGCGTATTGTCCGGAATGATAGTATCAAAGATTTAAGTTTTCCCTTCTCTGAATATCGTAATGGACAACGTGATTTAGCAGTTGCCGTCTATAAAACTATTTTGACTGAGCAACGTTTATTTGTGGAAGCACCAACTGGGACGGGAAAGACCATTTCAACACTGTTTCCAACGGTTAAAGCGGTTGGCGAAGAGCAGATCGATCGAATCTTCTATCTAACTGCCAAGCAGAGTACGCGCAAAGTGGCAGAAGATGCAACGGACTTAATGGTTGAACAAGGACTAAAAATCAAAAGTATTACCTTAACAGCGAAAGATAAGATGATTTTCCCCGAAGAAGTTGATGTTAAACCTGAAAACAACCCATATATGGTTGGATACTACGACCGGGTTAAAGACGGCCTTAAAGACGTTTTAGAAAATGAAAATCAGTTAGGTCGAGAGAATATTCAAGCATATGCTAAAAAACACATGCTAGATCCGTTTGAATTTTCGTTGGACCTATCCTTATTCTGTGATTTGATTATTTGTGATTATAACTATCTCTTTGATCCAATGGTGTATTTGC
This sequence comes from Pediococcus argentinicus, assembly GCF_001437605.1. GTDB lineage: Bacteria > Bacillota > Bacilli > Lactobacillales > Lactobacillaceae > Pediococcus > Pediococcus argentinicus. The sequence goes on along the minus strand of NZ_JQCQ01000004.1, from coordinate 44,697 downwards.
AACGATTCTTTGCGGTCGAAGATAAAAATAACTTCTTCTTAATTGATGAAGCACATAACTTAGTGTCTCGTTCCCGTTCAATGTATTCGGCTACGCTAACGGAGCAAGCCGTGCTAGATGCTGAATCAAACGAGAAAACTAGCACGGGTAATGTTGATAAAAAGCTGCTCAAGAAACGAATGACGCAGGTTGATAATGAGTTTCAGCTGATTCGCAATACGTTTGATGAACAAGGTCAAGATTTGTTAACCGACCGTGACCCACTATCGAGTTTGGAGCGAGCTTTATTGAACTTCAATGAAGCTGCTCGTGAGTGGTTGCCAAAACAACCAGATAATGACTTTACCGATAGTATTTTAGAACTTTTCTTTGCCAGTAATAAATATCTCAAAATCAGTGAGTTCTTTGATGAAAGTTATCGATTATTGATTTCAAAAGATGAAAATCGAAATCTCGTTATTCAGGAACAAATTTTGGATCCTAGTCCGTACCTTGATGAATCACTTAGTAAGGGTCGCGGAGCCATTTTCTTTTCCGCTACGCTGTCACCAGTTGATTACTATCAAGACACACTTGGAAGTGAAGATGGTTTAGTTTTACAAATGGATTCCCCCTTTGCAGATTTGCAGCAGAATATCATTGTGACAAGCTACGTTAATACTAAATACGCCTTTCGTCAGCAAAATATTCCGAATATTATGGATTCAATTGAAATATTAGTTCAGCAGAAGTCGGGACATTATTTAATATTCTGTCCGTCATACGGATTTATGAATGAAATTGTCGCTGCATTTGAAATGGTACATCCAGAGATCGATACGATTGTGCAAAATAATCAGATGAATGATGCTGACCGACGTGAGTTTATGGAACGTTTCGAAAATTCATTAGACCAGACTTTAGTTGGATTTGCCGTATTAGGTGGTCTTTTTTCAGAAGGAATTGATTTAACAGAGGACCAATTGATTGGCGTGGGAATTGTCAGTGTGGGATTACCAGGATTGAGTGAAGAACGAAGTTTATTGCAGGAGTACTTTGATGAAAAGAACGGTCACGGTTTTGAATATGCATACCAATTGCCAGGGATGAACCACGTGTTGCAGGCAGCAGGTCGCTTAATTCGAACCAGTCGAGACCGTGGCAACGTCGTATTAATGGATCAACGCTTTGGAACAACTCGTTATTTGAAGCTCTTTCCTAAACATTGGCATAATTTCAAACGAGCTAATTCGACAGACCAATTAAAAAACATTATCTCTGATTTTTGGAAGAATGAGGACTAACCCATTTTAAAATTGGAGCCTACCACTACATGTTGTGGTAGCGTTAGAATTTTTTTTAGAGAATCTTTACATTTTGTGTTTACAGATTGATTCTAAATCAGTATATTAATACTAATGTCTGTTGCATAGCTTTTAGGAAAGAAGGAGATTTTCGCGATGTTTTTGTTGGTTAATATCATTGGTATCTTCCTGTTTATGGGAGTTGCAGTACTATTTTCTAAGGACCGTAAGAATATCAACTGGCAATCAGTTGGAATCATGTTAGTGGTTAACTTATTCTTGGCTTGGTTCTTAACTAGCTTTTCAATCGGTGTGGATGGAGTTAAAGCCGCTGCCGATGGATTCAAATGGTTAGTTGATGTTTCTTATCAAGGAATTGCCTTTGCATTACCAGATTGGGTTCATGTAAAACAAATGAACTTCGTAACAAGTGCTTTACTACCAATCTTAATGATTGTTCCGATGTTCGATATCCTTACATATATCGGTGTGCTACCTTGGATTATCAAGTGGGTCGGACGTGGTCTTGCATTTATCACACGCCAACCAAAGTTCGAATCATTCTTTGCCGTTGAAATGATGTTCTTAGGTAACACTGAAGCACTTGCTGTTTCAAGCTTACAATTACGTCAAATGAAGTCTCAACGTTTAGTTACAGTAGCTATGATGTCAATGAGCTGTGTTACAGCCTCAATCCTTGGCGCATATACATTAATGATGCCAGGTCAATATATCATTGCCGCCGTTCCAATCAATATCGTTAATGCTATTATTGTTACTTCCATTCTAAATCCAGTAGTTGTTACTCCTGAAGAGGATACAATTGCTAAAATCGGTGGCGCAGGTTCTGCCGATGCTAATACACAAACAACAGAAACAGGTTCAGAAGAAGTTGCTGAAGCTCAAGTTGAAGAAGAAGTTCGTGCAGAACGCGAACCATTCTTCTCGTTTTTAGGAGATTCAATTCTTGGCGCTGGTAAATTAGTTTTGATTATCACTGCTAACGTTATCGCCTTTGTCGCTTTAGCTGCTTTAATTGATAAGGTGTTAACAATCTTCGCTCCATGGTTAACACTTGAAAATATCTTAGGCGTCATCATGTTCCCATTTGCATGGCTCATGGGTCTCAATGTTCATGATGCATTCCAGTTTGCTCAATACATGGGTACTAAGTTAGTAACCAACGAATTTGTTGTTATGGGTAAGGTTTCACCAATCATTAAAGATTTCCAACCCCATTTCAAAGCGATGCTAACTGTATTCCTTACTTCATTTGCAAACTTCTCAACAACCGGTATGATTATCGGTGCCTTCAAGGGCTTGGTTGATCGTAAGAAGAACGATGTAATTTCTAAGAACGTGGGCTACATGCTCCTTTCAGGAATTCTCGTTTCACTTCTATCTTCAGGTCTTGTAGGACTATTTACTTGGTAAAACTAAATCGAACTGCGACAGTTTATCTGCTGCGGTTCTTTTTTTGACCCTTATTACTACTGGAAACTATTACAAAAATGCTAGAATAAATAACAGGAGGTTTCTCATGACAACTAAAATAATTCTTGATAGTGATCCTGGAATTGATGACGCTGCGGCTATTTCAGTTGCTTTAAACAATCCAGAATTCGATGTTCAATTAATTTCAACGGTGGCTGGTAATGTGATGGTGGATAAAACCACTAAGAACGCCTTAAAATTAGTGCGTTTCTTTAATAAAGACGTACTAGTAGCTGGTGGGGCTGAACAGCCTTTGATCAAACCGTTCGAAGATGCTGCTCGGGTGCATGGAGAATCGGGGATGCCAGGATATGATTTTGGACCTGAACCAACTGACATTCCAAGAAATAATGCAGTTGAAGAACTATATCGAGTGATTATGGCTGCCAAAGAGCCAATTACTTTAGTACCAACCGGTTCATACACAAATATTGCCCTGTTGTTCAAACAACACCCTGAGGTTAAAGCCAATATCAAAGAAATCGTGGCAATGGGTGGTGCGATTGGCATGGGTAATATGACTAGTGCTGCTGAGTTTAACGTATTTACGGATCCGCACGCTGCTGAAATTATGTACCAAAGTGGCGTTCCAATTGTAATGGTTGGACTAGATGCAACGATGAAAGCTCTGCTGACACAGGAAACGCTAGCTAAGATTGCTACTTTAGGCAAATCTGGAGAAATGCTCGCGGCTATCTTTAGACATTATTATGAAGGCCATGAAGATGGAATTCCAATGCATGACGTCAATACATTGGCTTACTTGTTACATCCAGAATTCTATCGAACTGAAGATTATTGGATTGACGTTCAAACTGATGGTCCAGCAATCGGTGAAACAGTAGCCGATATCCGAGGGGCTTATCATGATGGTAAAACTAACGCGAAGGTCTGTGTGGACATTGATGCAGACGCGTTTAATCAATGGTTTATTGATGAAGTAGCGCAAATGAAAGCGTGAAAGTAAAATCGTTTGCTTACTTTAAATAAGCGATGTATTCTTATGCTGAATTAATTTATAGCGCATAGTGCGTAAATAATGAACGGGGGATTATCAATATGACAGTAGTAAATGGATATGAATAAAGTGATCGTGAACAAAAATTAGATATTATTAACCTTGAATCATTAGAGGCAGAAGCAAAGAAAATTATTCCAACTGGTGGATTTGGTTATATTTCAGGTGGATCAGAAGACAACTGGACACTTGCAATGAACCGCAAAGCTTTCCAACATCGTCAAATTGCTCCTAAGGCATTGAGTGATATTGAAAAACCTGAACTAGATACAAAAGTGTTCGGTATCGATTTGAAAACACCAGTAATGATGGCGCCTGCTGCAGCTCAAGGATTGTCACATTCAAAAGGTGAAACTGATACAGCTAAAGGTATTGCAGCTGTTGGTGGATTGATGGCTCAAAGCACATACTCATCAACTTCAATTGCAGATACTGCCGCTGCTGCTCCAGATGCACCACAATTCTTCCAGCTTTATATGAGTAAGGATTGGGACTTTAACGAATATTTATTAGATGAAGCTAAGAAGGCAAACGTTAAAGCAATCATTTTAACCGTTGATGGATACCGTGAATCAGATATTATTAACAATTTTGCATTCCCATTGCCAATGGCTAACCTTGCTAGCTACAGTGATGGCGACGGTAAGGGTAAAGGAATTGCTGAAATTTATGCTTCTGCTGCTCAAAAGATTGGCCCAGATGATGTTCGTCGAATCAAAGAATACAGTGGGTTACCAGTTATTGTGAAGGGTGTTCAAACACCTGAAGATGCCATTCGTGCAATCACAGCTGGTGCAGAAGGTATCTATGTTTCTAACCATGGTGGTCGTCAATTAAATGGTGGCCCAGCTTCCTTTGATGTTTTGGAAGTTGTTGCTAAGGCCGTAAATGGCCGTGTTCCAATTATCTTTGATAGTGGTATTCGTCGTGGATCCGATGTATTCAAGGCTTTGGCAAGTGGTGCCGACTTAGTTGCCTTTGCTCGTCCAGTGCTTTATGGATTAGCTCTTGGTGGTGCAGAAGGTGTTCAATCAGTGTTTGAACATATTGACAACGAATTAGAAATCATCATGCAACTTGCTGGAGCAAAGACAATTGCAGATGTGAAGAAGACAAATTTGTTAAACATTAAGTATTAAAAATTATTCTTAAAAGCTAAGAGGAAGTGGATACTTCTTCTTAGCTTTTTTGTGTCCGCCCAACTCTAAATATTTCATTTTCACCTCTTGAAATATATACCATTGAAAAAATAATCCAAATTGGTTAAAGTTGAATATAGAGTATGAAACAAAAATGTTTCACAAGGGGTAGGACATGAATCCAGAAGAATTTCGACAAAAGTTAAGTGAACAAGGCTGGAATCTGACTGATGATCAGATGCAGCAATTTGCAATCTATTTTAAAATGCTGGTGGAAACGAACGAAAATGTTAATTTAACTGCCATCACTGAAGAGAGTGAAGTGTACTTAAAGCATTTCTATGATTCGATCATACCATTACTAGAAATACCTGATTATTTCACAGAAAATGCTGGTCTTTGTGATGTTGGAGCCGGAGCTGGATTTCCATCTATTCCTATGAAAATCCTATTTCCAAGCTTGAAAGTTACTATTGTTGATTCGCTCAATAAACGAATTACGTTTTTAAAGCAACTAGTCGACGAACTTGGCTTAACAGATGTTGAATTAGTCCATGATCGTGCTGAAACTTTTGGTGGTAAAAAATCTCCATACCGCGCTAAATTTGATTTAGTAACGGCCCGAGCAGTAGCGCGTTTAAGTGTTTTAAGTGAACTGTGTCTTCCCTTAGTTAAGAAAAATGGCTATTTCATTGCTTTAAAAGCTGCTAGTACGGAACAGGAACTAACAAATGCTAAACAAGCCATCACTATTTTAGGTGGCAAATTAATTAGTGACCAAAAACTATTTTTACCTAATGACGAAGGAGAACGTCATTTGGTAGTGATTGAAAAGACCAAAGATACCCCTAACAAGTATCCACGTAAACCAGGAACTCCTAACAAAGAACCAATTGGAGAAAAGAGTTAATAATGAGAGAACTTGAGAAAAGCATGTTAAACACCGATATTGAAGCTAGTCATGGCAACTACTCGATGATTCCGGTGGATGATATCAGACCTAATCCGTTTCAACCGCGACATATTTTTAATCAAGATAAGTTAGAAGAATTAGCACAATCAATTACCAGATCAGGAATTTATCAACCGTTAGTATTGAGAAAGCCAATTAGTTCGGTTGAGCGTTATGAAATTATTGCTGGTGAACGTCGCTTTCGAGCTAGTCTCTTAGCCGGCTTGAAAGAAGTTCCGGCAGTGATTCGCAATTTCTCTGATGAAGCTACAATGGAAGCTGCCATCGTTGAAAATCTACAACGTGAGGATTTGTCTCCATTAGAAGAAGCCGAAGCGTATGCGTCATTGATGCAGGAGTTGAATCTTACTCAAAATCAGGTTTCTGAACGTTTAGGTAAGAGTCGCCCATACATTGCTAATTACTTACGACTATTAGGATTGCCAGTTCGAGTTAAGGAGATGCTCCAAAAAGGTGCCTTATCAATGGGCCAAGCAAGAACATTACTTGGCTTAAAGGATCCTAAGAAACTTGAAAAATTAGCTACGAAAACTTTGACAGATGGACTAACCGTTCGTCAGTTAGAAGAAATCGTGAACCAGATGAATGCCAAAGATAAGAAGAAGGCTAAAAAGGTTTCACATGAAACAGCTAAGTCACCATTTATCAAAGAAATCGAAAGCCAGCTTCAAGAAAAACTCGGTGCTAAAGCAACGGTTATGTATAATGCTAAACAAAAGGGTAAAATAGAAATCAATTATGATTCAGTTGATGAGCTGGATCGGATTCTCGAGATTTTAAATATTTCGCTAGATTAAGAGGTGGCCAGAATGGAATACGATTTACACACTGTTGTACAAATGAAGAAACCACATCCTTGTGGAACTAACGAATGGGAAATCGTTCGTATGGGGATGGATATTAAGCTCAAGTGCCTCGGATGTGGTCATATTGTAATGCTGCCACGTCGTGAATTTGAACGAAAGCTAAAGAAAATACTATCAGCAGACTAAGAAATACAGAACAGAGTTGGGTAAGTTTGAAATAACTTTTAACAACGCTGTTTTTTGTTACTCTGTACCATAGGAATTAAAGCCTTTTTTTGGTAAACTTAATCTATATCTACATTAAAAAACAAAACAAGAAAGTGTGACATAAATGGCATTAACAGCAGGAATCGTTGGATTACCCAACGTTGGAAAATCAACATTATTTAACGCAATCACAAAGGCCGGAGCAGAAATGGCCAATTATCCATTTGCTACAATCGACCCAAACGTTGGGATGGTTGAGGTTCCAGATGCTCGATTAGATCGTATTCAAGAAATTATTCCAGCTAAGAAAAATGTTCATACTACTTTTGAATTTACAGATATCGCCGGAATTGTTAAGGGTGCTAGTAAAGGTGAAGGTTTAGGAAATAAGTTCCTTGAAAACATTCGCCAAGTTGACGCCATTGTCCATGTTGTCCGTGCTTTTGATGATGACAACATCACAACCGTTTCTGGTAAGGTTGATCCAATTGAAGATATTCAAACAATCAATATGGAATTGATCTTAGCTGATTTGGAAAGCATTGATAAACGACTTGCAAAGACACAACGTGCTGCTAAAGGCCGTGATAAAGATGCCTTGGCTGAATTAGAAGTGCTAGAAAAAATCAAGCCCGTCCTTGAAGCTGGTAAGTCAGCTCGTACAATTGAATTTGATGAATCAGAACAACCAATTGTTAAGGGACTCTTCCTCTTAACAGCCAAACCAATCTTATACGTGGCAAACATTGCTGAAGATGATATGGCTGATCCAGAAGCTTCGAAGTACTTTAAATTAATCAAAGATTATGTTGCAAATGAAGATCCTGATGCTGAAGTCCTTGGTATTTCAGCTGAAAGTGAACAAGAAATTGCAGAACTTGAAGATGATGAAAAAGCAGAATTCCTTGAAGCTGAAGGAATTACAGAGCCCGGCTTAAACCGCTTAATTCGCGCTTCATATCACTTGCTAGGATTACAAACATTCTTTACTGCTGGTGGTAAAGAAACACGTGCATGGACATTTAAGAAGGGTATGACGGCTCCTCAAACTGCTGGAGTTATTCATTCCGATTTTGAACGTGGATTTATCCGTGCTGAAACAGTTTCATTTGATGATTTAGATAAGAATGGCAGCATGCAAGCTGTTAAAGAAGCAGGTCGTTTACGTCTTGAAGGAAAAGATTACTTGGTTCAAGACGGCGATATTATTGAATTTAGATTTAACGTTTAACTTAAACTGATTGAGGAGAAAGAGCATATGAGTGAAGAACAACAACCTCGTAATGCTGGTAAACAGCAGGTTGAGGATGCCGAAAAGGCAGTTGAAACAACTGAAGCAAGTACACCTAAAAAAGCTGAACTTACAAAACGTAATGCAGACTTCATGTTCCGTCTAAGAAAAGAACTTGCTGATCAGAAAATTGATGCTGACAAGTTAAAACAAGCATTAGATGATACCGAAGCTAAATTACTAGAAGGCCAAAAGAAAGGTCAGACAGCTAAACAGCTTTTTGGAACACCAACTGAACACATGCAAGAAATCGTGCACGGACCTAAACGTCAAATCGGCGCACAAACAACTGATAATCTTTGGTTACGTGCCGTTGATAATGGTTTGATTTTCATGGCACTATTCTCTGCTATGTATGCATTGATGGCATTCTTCCAACCAGCAGCTATTGTTAAGTCACCCGGTCCTGCTGGTCTTCTAGCAATTATCGGAACTTCAGCTGTTGGTGGTATTGGAATGGGTTATGTCTACAAATGGCTTTACCCAAGTTCAAACGGTGGAAAACGCCCAACATTCTGGCGTCAAATTGGTGTTACTACAGCAGCAGTTCTAGCATGGATTGTTGCTTACATGGTATTCTCAGTAATTCCATCAGTAATTAACCCAACATTACCAGCATTTGGTTATGTAATCTTGGCTGCTCTTGCATTTGGTGGTCGTTGGTTGTTCAGACGTCGTTACAATATCGTTGGCGGTTTATTCTAAAAATTAAATAAAAGGAGATTCTAATGACTAATTGGGATAATAAATTTACTAAACAAGGTTTAACTTTTGATGATGTTCTTTTGATTCCAGCTGAGAGCCACGTACTTCCTAACGAGGCTGATGTTTCTGTTCAGTTGGCTGATAATATTAAGCTAAATATTCCGATTATTAGTGCCGGAATGGACACAGTCACAGAATCTGCTATGGCAATTGGAATGGCTCGCCAAGGTGGTATGGGAGTTATTCATAAAAATATGGCTGCTGAACAACAAGCAGCTGAAGTCGCTAAAGTTAAAGCTACTGACGTTAATTTAGAAGAAACTCCTAAAGCAGCTGTTGATGCTCAAGGTCGTTTGTTAGTAGCTGCAGCTGTCGGTGTTACAAGTGATACATTTGATCGTGCTGCTGCACTCTTTGAAGCCGGTGCAGATGCAATCGTGATTGATACTGCTCATGGTCATTCAGCTGGTGTACTTCGTAAAATCAGTGAAAATAGAGCTAAGTTCCCTAAGGAAACATTGATTGCTGGTAATGTGGCAACCGCTGCTGGTACAAAAGCACTATACGATGCTGGTGTTGATATTGTTAAAGTTGGTATCGGTCCTGGTTCAATTTGTACAACTCGTGTTGTTGCAGGTGTTGGTGTTCCTCAAATCACAGCTATTTATGATGCTGCAAGTGTTGCTCGTGAATATGGTAAAACAATCATTGCTGATGGTGGAATTAAGTTCTCCGGCGATATTGTTAAAGCACTCGTTGCTGGCGGATCTGCAGTAATGCTTGGTAGTATGCTGTCTGGAACAGACGAAACTCCAGGTTCAATTATTGAAGAAAATGGTCAGAAATTTAAGGCTTATCGTGGAATGGGTTCAGTTGGTGCTATGGAACATGGCTCAGCTGATCGTTACTTCCAAGGTGGCGTTAATGAAGCTAACAAGCTAGTTCCTGAAGGTATTGAAGCACGAGTAGCTTATAAAGGCTCTGTTTCAGCCATCATTTTCCAAATGCTTGGTGGTTTACGTTCTGGAATGGGCTACGTTGGAGCAGCTACTATCTCAGATTTAGCTGATAAAGCTCAATTTATTCAAATTACAAATGCTGGTTTAGTTGAATCACATCCACATGATGTTCAGATGACTAAAGTTGCACCTAATTATCACAAGTAAAGTAGAAGATCTAAAACAAAGTAGTTTTTGTTTTAGGTCTTTTTGTTTAAAATACAGTTAGATATGAATGGGGGTACGAAGATGAAATTGTACTATGGCAAGCTGAGTTGGAATAGCAGTACTTACATAGTTGCTTCAACCAAAAAAGGTCTGGCATTCGTTGGCTCACCAAATCAGTCACTCAAAGAGATTGATGATATCTATCATGGTGCGGATATTATTCATGATGAGAAAGCTAATAGTGGTGTAATTAAAGAACTAAAAGAATATTTGTCTGGTAAACGAACTACTTTTGATATCTCCTTGGATGTTCAAATTGGGACACCATTGCAAAAGTCAGTTTGGCAGCAATTACGATCGGTTGCCTGTGGTTCGACGATTAACTACAGTGAGTTAGCTGAAAAAGTCGGACATCCAACAGCCATTCGTGCGGTTGCATCAGCAGTTGCACGCAATCCGATTTTGATGATTGTCCCTTGTCATCGCGTGCTACGGAAGGACGGAAGCATCGGTCAATATCGGGGCGGAGTGGAAATTAAGCGTGAACTTTTAGCTCTGGAAGAACAGTGATTGTTTAAAGATTGCTAAAGTAGCAGTCTTTTTAGCAGTATTTATTTATAAATTTGCTACACTAAAGAAAATAAGCGTAGTAGAGGAGCTTAAATTATGAAGATTTTAGTTGTTGATGACGATAAAGAAATTGTTGAACTCTTAGATATTTACATTAAAAACGAAGGATACACACCAGTATCAGCATATAACGGTAAAGAAGCTTTAACTAAATTACACACAGATCCAGATATTGCTTTGATGATTTTGGATGTGATGATGCCTGAGATGAACGGAATCGATGTTATTAAGGAAGTTCGTAAAGACTCTAACTTACCAATCTTGATGCTTTCTGCCAAAGCTGAGGATATGGATAAGATTAAGGGACTTCTAACGGGTGCCGACGATTATGTAACCAAGCCATTTAACCCACTAGAAGTTATGGCACGTGTTAAATCATTGCTTCGTCGCAGTGAAAATGAAATCACTAGCAATACACCTGAAGTATTGGATGTTGGACCACTAACTATTAACAGTGATTCCCATGAAGTTAAAACTTTAGCTGGCAAAGAAGTACAACTAACAGCACTTGAATTTGGTATCTTACAGTTACTTGCAGGACATCCAAATCGGGTTTTCTCTGCTGATGAAATCTTTGAGCGAGTATGGCAACAAGAAAGTATTATCTCAGCTAAGACTGTTATGGTTCATGTGAGTCACTTACGAGATAAAATCGAAGAAGCAACCGGCGGTGAAAAAGTGATCGAAACTGTCTGGGGTGTGGGCTATAAGGTAGTCTCACACTAGTTAAATTAAGATAACAGGAGCTAGAGACTGTGAAACTTACAGGACGCGAAAAATCTGAATTAATCGGTGAAGGAGTAATAACAGTTATCTTGTTACTCCTTCTTAATTTGTCGATTTTTGTTATTTTGGATAGCGCATTGAAGAACAATCCGGGATTATCATCAGCCGTTTTTATGGCTAAGCGCTCAATTCATATTGGAACATATCAACTCTGGAGTTACCAAAACCTATTTATCGTATTGATGGGAATTGCTGATGTGTGGGTTGTTTATTGGCGATTGGAACGGCGTTATAAGCAAATGCAACTCCGTCATATCATTGCAGAATTGCATTATATTGCTGATGGTCATTTTGATCACCGGATTCCATTTAACTTAAAGGGTGACCATCAACGAGTTGTGGATAGTGTAAATGCGCTGGTAGACAGTGTTATTCATTCGATGGATGAAGAACGAGCAATCAAGCAATCTAAGGATGACCTGATTACGAATGTTTCACATGATATTAGGACGCCACTGACTTCAATTATGGGCTATCTGAGGCTGATTGAAGATCATCAGTACAAAGATGAGGACGATATATTAAAATACACTCACACGGCTTATTTGAAGTCTCATCAGATGAAATCCTTGGTGGATGATTTATTTGAATATACAAAGGTTAGCCAGTCTGATCCGCATTTAGAAATCAATCAAATCCATGTGAACTCCATGCTTGAACAATTAGCAGCTAGTTTTGAGTTAGAAGCTAGCCAAAAAGGAATGGAAATCACTTCAACCTGTGAACCAGAGAATCTAGTGATGACTGGTGATGCAGAAAAATTAGGACGTCTATTTAATAATTTGATTATTAATGGGTTGAAATATGGTTTTGGTGGTAAGAATATCTTTTTAAATGCTCACCAAATTGGTGATGAAGTCATTTTTGAAGTTGCAAATGATGGAGCGAAGATTCCAGAAAGTGCTCAAAGTCAGTTGTTTGAACGCTTTTATCGAGTAGAAAGCTCAAGGTCTAAAGAAACTGGCGGAACTGGGCTTGGATTAGCAATCGCGCAAAGCATAGTTGAAATGCATCACGGAACAATTGACGTTCATTCAACGGATGAACGGACCAGTTTTATCATTCAATTACCACTTAAATATGAAGCACGTACTAAATAACATTGGTTGTTAGTAATACAATCAATGTTTTTTTGTTCTATTTATATTGAAGATATGGACGTCACGAAATTTTTCATCTATATTAAAGGATATAAGTATCATCTGGGGGAAATAACTTGAAAAAAATATTTATTGCTGTTGTTACTTTTATGACTACAATGTCGATTGCGGTCAGTGGCTTTGCTGCTCCAATGGCAAAACCTGACGACCAACCTAAGATTAGCGCTCAGAAAGCATTAGTTTTTGATGCTGGTACCGGACAAATTTTATATCAAAAAAATGCTAACAAAATCGGTGCGATTGCATCAATGTCAAAGCTACTTTCAACTTATATTATTTTAGATAGTATCAAAAAAGGTCAGATGCACTGGAATGACCAAGTTAAGATCAGTGCTAATTTGGAAAAAGTTAGTAACGATAAGGAATTAACCAACGTTCCTTTAAAGGCAGGGCAATCATATTCAGTTCGTGACTTACTTAATGCATCTTTAATTACATCAGCTAATGCTGCAATTATTGCATTGGGTAACGCTGAAGCAGGTTCATCAAGAGCTTTTATTGATCAAATGCGTGTTCAAGCTACTAAATGGGGAATCAAAGACGCTAAAATCTATAACGCAGCAGGATTAGCAGAAAAGCAGATTGGTTCCGACGCTTACCCACATACTGCTCCAAACGATGAAAATCTAATGACACCTAAAGATATGGGTAAGATTGCTTTTCATTTAGTTAAAGATTTTCCGGAAGTTCTGAAGATTACCAGCAAGTTCCATGAAAAATTCAATACTGGTGCTACAGAAATGGAAATCACTAATCATAATGAACTCCTTAAAGGCGGGAAGGATTATGATGCTAATTTCAAATCAGATGGTTTGAAGACAGGTACATCTGATTTGGCTCAGGGATGTTTTACTGGAACGACTAAAATCAGTAATCGTCGGGTTATTTCGGTTGTGATGGCATCGAAAGATGATCAGGATACTCGATTCAAGGACAGTACAGCACTTTATAAATACGTCCAAAAAACTTATTATCCTAAAATTATTAAGAAAAACAGTACATTGAACGGTGCTAATGCTGTGAAGGTTCCCAATGCTAAAAAACAAATGGTGGAACTTAAAAACAGTAAAAAAGTCGTTTATTGGCTAAATGCAGCTAAAAAGTCACAAGTTAAAGTTCGTTCTTTAGTAATCAATAAAAAACTATTAAAGAATAAAGAGCTTCAAGCTCCGATTGATTCAAAGAAAACTGTGGCTACAGCTGAACTAAACCGTACGAATGCTAACGACCAATTCCTAAATACTAAATATGGGGCAAAGGTCACTTTACATTCTAAAAACAAGATTGAAAAAGCTAATATTTTTGTCCTAGCGGGACGCTGGATCGCCAGTCTATTCAATTAATAACCTTGTTTTTAGATAAAATCAGCAATTAGACGGTATTAAAATTTTTGTTAACATGTTAAAATGGTCTCGCAGTCTTTATTTATATAGTGTTAGAGCACTATTTATCTGTATTTTGTGGAGGAAATGCTTTGAAACAAGTTACTACAGAGCCCCGTTGGAAGGAAACTTTCAAAGTGGCATGGCCACTTTGTTTAAGCTATACGCCAATTGGAATTGCATGTGGGATTTTATTGCATGCTGCAGGCTTTAATTCGATTTTAGCTGGACTTGCTTCCGTAATGATCTTTTCTGGTGGTGCCCAGTTCTTAATCGCTCAAATGTTAACAGTAAACGCTCCAATTTTAACAATCATATTAATGCTATTCTTTCTAGAATTAAGATATGCGCTTCTAGGATCAAGTCTTTCTAAGTATCTTCAAGGTGAAAATCACCGTTTTATTTTTACATTCGCGCTATCTTTGAATGATGAAAACTATGCGGTTAACTATTTGAAGTTCGCTACTGATAAGAATTGGTCACCAAAAGATGCTCTTCAGGTTGAACACTGGTCGTTATTATTCTGGTCAGTTTCTAACGTGATTGGATCACTTATCGGAAGTGCCTTGAAGATTAATTTAGAAGTAGTTGATTTTGCGCTAACAGCCTTGTTTATCTACATGATCGTTATGCAGGTTAGAAGTCGACTATCATTAATCATCTGTATCTTCTCAGGTGCCTTAGCTGCATTCTGTCTGATCATCACTAAGAGTACGTTAGGCTTAGTTGCATCAACCTTAATCGCTTCATTTACAGGTTACGCAATCGAACGTTATCTTACGAAACACAAGCCAAACAGTGGCCTTTTAAACGATTTAGGAGCCGCCGGAACTTCGGGACCCGTCGTTGAACCGCTGGAAAAGAAGGATGAATCAGATTCAATTCTTTAATCTAGGAGAAACATCTTATGGAACATAGTACATTAGATCACTTATTGCTGATCATATTGGGATTCTTTGTGGCCTTTGCGCCCAGATACATTCCACTCTTATTCTTTTCAACACGTGAAATTCCAGAATGGTTTAACGGCTGGATGAAGTACGTCCCAATTTCGCTATTCACTGCGTTAGTTGTTAAAGGAATCTTCATTTCAAAAACATATACATTCATTACAACAGGAAACTTAGTACTTATTATCGGTGCAATTGTGGTAATTTTAATCGCATACTTTACCCGTTCAATGGCAATGTCAGTTATTGTTGGATTGATAACCGTTATGTTGCTTTCATTAGTTATTTAAATATTAAAAAAGCTCTAAACCAGGTTTGAATAAAACTTGGTTTAGAGCTTTTTGTATATGGAATTATTTCTTTACATATCCGTAGAAGTTACTCTTTGTGTTGTAGTAGCTTACTACAAAGATAATTTGTTGGTTTTTACGTAATTTCAAGCTGCTCTTTGTGACTGTCTTTTTGCCTGAAGCACGAGTGTTTAAGAATAATAGACGACCATATGCATCGTATGCACGAACAACAGTGCCTTTTTTTGCTTTGTAAGTTAATGTTGAACGTTTCTTATTTGAGTTTGTCATTGTTAGTACTGGTTTTGGTGCATTCTTTGCATTGTAAAGTTTGATGTAGCCGGGGAAACCAAATGTTGTTAAACCAAAGCGAGCTTTTTTAACGATCAATGGATCTGAATTATTAGTTCTGAGTAACGTGTAACCATGATCCATTTTTTCTATGCGAACAACCTTCAAACGGTCGCTACCACCTTGGTCAAAACTGTTCTTGTAGATGTGAACTGATTCACCATTAGCATAATAGAAAGTTCCACGCAGACTAGTAGGGATGCTAACGGATTTGGTAGTAGAGGCACTTGCCATCTCATTCACACCAAAAAATAGAAATAAACCACTTACCATTGCAATTAAAAATGTCATTACTTTTTTCATTGTTAACACCACCCATAGTTTTTGTATAACCCTTTATGAATTCATTATACATCATTTGTTACAGTTGTGTAACAAAATATTACGCATTTTGTAATACAAGACCAAAAATAATGGATATTATTAATAATATTGAACTTTTATTTAATAATGTTAAAGTGGAAAGTAATGAATAATAGGAAGTGAGTCAAAATGGATAATTGGTATCAAGAAATACCAGAAGAAGATATGAACTTTATTAAGAAGTTCATTTTAGCGTCTGGCTCTTTAAAACAGGTGGCAAAAGATTATTCAGTATCTTATCCAACAGTTCGGCTTCGATTAGATGAGGTTATTAAAAAAATTGGATTGATTGAAAAGAAGTATGAGGATCCATTTATTGTAAATGTAATGCGAATGGTCACATCGGAAGAAATCACCTATGCTGCTGCAAAACAAATAATTTCTTTATATGAAAAGGAGAAAAATAATGAATGAGATTTTGTTTTATGTTGTAATAATTGGAATCGGACTTTTAGAAGTGTTTGGATTGGCTAATACACAATACTTTTGGTTGTGTGGAATCATTCCACTTTTAGGAACGTTAGGAATCATATACATTTTGGTGAAGTCTAGTAGTTTAGGTTTCCGTGACTTCTTGGAGGCTGCTATTGGTATTTTTATTCTGCTTACGCTGTGGGGTCAAGGACATGATATGTACGAAAAAAGACTCAAAAAACAAAAGGATAAAATGTTGAGCCAGGATTTAAACGATAAGAAATAAGATATTAACCCAACAAAAAGCCACCACAGCATAAACTGTGGTGGCAAGGGGATTGGGACTGTCGATGGAGATGGGGGGATGACAGCCCCAATGCGCTTTATTATAAATTATTTGTTTTGCTTACGCGAACGGAAAAGATACATCATTGCTGGCAAAATTGTTAAGGCACAGATTAGTGAATATGCCGTATCTAAGACAGTAATGAGACCGAATGAACGAAGAACAGGGAATGAAATGAACATCAGAGTTGAGAAACCACCGATAACTGTTAAACCAGAAACGGTAATGGCTTGACCAACCGAACCGATTGCAGTCTGTATGGCAGTTAGAGTATCAACATCTTTCTTTTCTTCTTCCATGAAACGTTCCAGAATTAGAATTGTAAATTCAGTTCCGATTCCAAGAACTAAGGAGCTAAGAGCAATTGTAACAGGATTGTAGCTAGTGCTCATGAGCTTCAATGTTAGTGGTGATAATCCTAATACCACAACGATTGGTAGCAATGGGTAGAATGCATCTCGGATATTACGATATACGAGCAACAATACAACGAAGATGATTGCTAGACCAGCGACAATAATCAATCCATGGTTAGCAGTCATGTTCTTTACACCTTGAAGAGCCATTGACTGATCACCAGCGGAAATAACTTTAATACCCTTTGGTTCATTTTTAATATCACCGTTGATATCTTTCATTAAGTTGTAAGAAGTTCCTGAACTTAAATCTGGATCAATTTTAAATGAAATTGTGGAGTACTTCTGGTTATCAGTAACTAAAGTTTGTTTCATAACGTTTGGCATATTCTTAATACCATCGTTAACGTCATTATTAGTTGTTGGCAATTTAGAATCTGTATTTGTATTCTTCAATGTTGAAGCAACACTGGTAACCGATTGAATATGAGAATATTTGTCGGTTTCTTTTTTACCAAATGAATCAATATATTTAACATCAGAAGCAGTTAACTTATGATCACTCTTAACTAAGTAGGTTAAGTTGGTAGTTGAACCGGCAATCTTTTGGACGGCCTTAGTATCTTTAACGGCCGGCATGCTTTGTGGAATCATGTTCATCATGTTGGTCTCAACAGGAATTGAGCTTTCAAAGAAGAAACCAATTCCACCAAGGATAATACCAACTGCAAGTACTAAGATTGAATGATGTGCAACCCAAGTAGCGTATTTCGTAAGACCCTTAGATAACCATGATGAGTCAGTTTTGATTTCTTTAAGCTTCGCAGGATCAACCTTACGATCACGAAGTGCCAAGACACTGAACATCAAAACAAAATCGACAACATAACTAGCGGCCACACCAATAGCAAGGGTTAAACCGAATGAATGCATCATTGGTGCCTTAGCGATATACATAGTAAGGAAACTGAAAATCATAACGATCACAGCAGTACCAACCGCTGGACCTGTGTGGGTGATTGTTTCAGTGGTTGCACGCATGACGTCGTGGTCACGCTTAAATTCTTCTTCGTATCGATTCAAGAATTGAACACCGAAGTCAGTTCCTAAACCAATAATGATTGGAAGAGTAGCCATTGTAGCCATTGTTAGACTGATATGAGCCCAACCCATGATACCGAATGTCCAAAGTAGTCCTGCTAGAACGAAGACTAGTGGTAATAAACGACGACGAACTGGGAAAATAACGGCTAGAATAACAATCATTAATACAACTGCTAAACCGAGCATAATCATCATACTGTTAGTCATTTCATCACCAACAGTACCGGATACGGCTGGCATTCCGCCGACACGAGCTTGATAGTTACCTGATTTCAGATGGTTATCTGAAAGGGCGGTATTAATCTTCTTGTACATAGCTTTTTGGTCGTTCATATCGCTACCGGTAACCATTGTTACGGTTACTAAAGCATATTTACCATTCTTAGGTAAGATTTGCTTCATAGGACTATTTACATGACCATTATCACTATAAATAAATTGATGGATTAAGTTGTTATCCATATTTTGAACCTTAGGTAATTTTTTCAAAGTTTCTTTTGAAATATTAGCCTTTTGGTCAGCGGTTAAAATACTCATAGAATACTTTTGGATTTTATCCTGCTGACTGCCTGATAACTTGATTTTGCTCATCATAGCTTCGGGATGAGCTTGCAACTCTGCTGGGTTAGCTCCTTTAGCAACTGCTTCTTGCATTGCTTTTTGAGCGCCCATTTTTTGTTGATCGGTTAAAACTGATTGAGAATACTTTTGAATTTTATCTTTTTGACTCTTACTAAATGATTTTTGCGTATCGGTCTGAATTTGAGACTGTTGTTTATCAGTGAGTTGATCTGTAATTGCCTTTTGCAGATCTTTGTTTTGACTGAATCCAGATCCTGAATTACTACTATTAGAGGACTTAGCCTTATCAAGTTGTTCGTTTAAGATATTTACAATGCTGGTTGTTGCATGAACATTGTTATCTTTATTGATCTGTTCCGTTAAGCCATTCAACTTCTTAAATGTTTTTGAATTGGCAACATTGCCATCCTTATTCTTAACAGTAACGACGAAGGTTTGCCCTCCAAAATGTTTCTGATACTCATCCGAATCCTTGTATAAGGTCGAATGTTTATTTACGAACATGGCATTACTCATGTCCATCTTGATTTGTGGTAAGCCTAATCCGATTAATAATGTCAGTACCAAGGTAATAATGATACTCATCAACGCATGATCGTGGATTGCTTGACCAATTTTACTGAAAAAACGTTGCCAAAAAAACCACTCCTTTACTCTCTTTATGAAAAATGAGTATATGACACTTAAGGAATGATTTGAAGAATTAAAATAAGCTGTTTGTTTCTAAATGAGACACATATCTCAAATTGTTCATTTTTAGTCGCAAAGTGGTGGAAATTCGTGCATGAGATTATCAATCATATCAGTTAGAGTTTGTTCGTTTGAGTTATCAAGTTTGATCCATTCCATAAAGATAGTCAGGATTGCTCCGCTAAAGATGTGAACCGATAAGTTAACGTTTTTAGAATTTGCGAGTGAGTGAAAAAGAGGGAAATGACTCAAGTCATCGTGTTCATGTTGGTTAGTAATGCCCTTTAAAATAATTTGGCTAACAATATCCAATAATTGACTGTATGAATCAAAAAACTCATTATTGATGGTTAGATTTTGGAATATAATTGGTTCCTGTGAAATCATTTTGATCAATTGAGTAACAAATGATCGATCATCTTCGAGCTCGCCTTTTTCGACAAAAAAGATATAAGCGGTGTATTCCAGCATACTCTCTAGGAGCTCGTATTTATTATGATAGTAACGATAGAATGTACTTCGATGTACCAGTGCTTCATCGCATACATCATCAATTGTAATTTTTTCAAAAGGTTCTTTACGTAATAGATTAACCATTGCTTCAACTAAATCTCGTTGGGTTCTTTTCAATGGTTTTACAGGATATCCCATTTGGTACCTCCTACTAGCAAATTAATAGCGTTGATTATAAACCATCTGGTAGAGTTCGCCAAATTTGAAAATAATTTTTATTAAAAAAATTCAGTTGAGTGGTATTCTTTTTGATAAAGATTGATTTGAAGGTAGGTGGTTATCGTGAAAGTTAGTATAGTTGGTCCTGTAGCCAGTGGCAAAACTACAATCGCTTACCAGTTGAGTGTAGAGAAGAACGTGAAAATGACTGGTATTGATGAGTTAGTCTGGATCAGACAAAAAAGTAAACCAGATATAAGACGATCACACCAACAACGGATAGAAAATATAGATATTGCTACTGCAGAAAGTCAGTGGATTATTGAAGGAACACAAGTTCGGCTGATTCTGGAATCGGATTTAATTGAAAAGTCGGACTATGTTTTTATTTTAAAACCTAATCGTATGGTAGTTTATTACCGAATTTTAAAAAGATTTTTATCTCAAACTATTGGATTGGATAAACGGAATATTTATAAACCCAAGCTTAGTGAACTAAAAAACTATTATCGATGGGCGAATAAATTTTATGATAATGAATTTGAAATGCTTTATAAAATGATCCCAAGATCTAAAACTACCATCCTAACAGGACGTAACGCTCAGAAAAATATGGTATTGATTCGGGAAATCATTAATAAATAACAAGGCGAAATTAATTCGTCTTTTTTATTTGACAATGGTTAGCTAGCAAACTATACTATCAATATAGTTTGCTAGCTAACCAAAAAGGAGGAGGCGTATGTCAGATTATAAATTTGTAGATCGCCCTGATTTGAATCGCATGACTAAGAGTGCTGGACGATATAATATTAGTGAAGATAGTAGAGCTCGTTCAAAAGTATTTTTAGACTTTCTGTTCAGTAACCGTGAAATGATTAAGGCTTATGATCGTTTTTTAGATCAGTATGATTTATCAGAATCACGTTTTATTATTTTAATGTTTTTACTGCAAGCGCCCAATAAAACACTAGCCCCTTCAGAAATTGTTCAAAAGTTGGGAGCTACTAAAGCCACCGTCAGCAAAATGTTAAAAGTAATGGAAAACAAAGAATGGGTTGAAAAGACACCTTCCACAATTGATAAAAGATCTGTTGCTATTAAATTAACAAAGACAGGCGAGAAATTAATTAATCAGTTTTATCCACAAAACTTTAAGGCTGTCGGTCAGATCATGAGCGAACTCGACGAGTCTGATTTACAATCTCTAACCAAAATTATTACAAAAATTAACAAAGGCATTCAAAAGTTGAGTGAAGAAATGGAGAATAATTAATATTATGGAAAATGCAAAAATTGAACTATTAAAAACCTATTTAAGCTTATACATCAATCATACGGATGTATTAGCTGATATGGACAAGGAAGATTCCAAATACGTTGTTTTGGACGTCAGAAATGCTCCAGCACCAGTTAAAGGAGATCAAATTAAGGGCGCTATTGCAATGCCTGCTAAGGATTTAAGTGCACGCCTATCTGAGTTGGATAAAAGTAAAACTTATGTCGTTTACGACTGGACTGCTGGCACTACTCTCGGTAAGACAGCCTTACTAATCTTATTATCGGCTGGATTTGAAGCTTACGAATTAGCCAGTGCTTTAGAAGGCTGGAAGGGTATGAACTTACCAATTGAAAAACTTTAATTAACTTAAAATTGCCACGACTTTTAAAGGTCGTGGCAATTTTTGTTTACTTTTTAATTTGTATATCACTTAAAAATGGTTTGGCGGCTTTAATTAATAACCGTTCCATTTCAGCAGCTTCTTCAGCCGTTAATGCTTCAGTAGCAAAAACATTGGATCTAGTAGCGATATCTTTGATAATGGGGTAACTTTTCTTTCCCTTTTCGGTCACAAAAATTAGAGAGCGTCTACGATCGCTCGGGTCAGATTCTTTTCGTAACCAGTCATGCTTGATTAAGTAATTGATAGCTTTTGTGACAATACTTTGCTCTCTAAAAATGGCTTCAGTGAGTTCTTTTTGTGAAATTCCAGGTTGCTCAAAAACTAACAGGATGTAGTAGTAATTACTATCATTTAATTCTGGAAATCCCCGGAGTTCACTATTGATCCACTCCCGAATAATACGGTTATAAACAGAAGTCCATTTTTCAATTTTTTCAGTGGATGGGTTCATATTTACGCCTCAGAATGATTATTTTTGATTAGGTATGAAACACAAACTAATAATAACAAAAATACTGCTCCAAAGGTAACACCCATTGCTAAATGATATCCAGCCAATAATTGACTTGGAATGAGTGAAATCATGATTAGGATGGTATTGGCTGCAGATCCACTGACCTGACGAAGAGCGTTATTCCATGCGGTACCGTGACTTAGTTGGTCAGGAGTTAAGTCTTTAAGAGACTCGGTTGTTGCTGTAGACATGATCATCGAAATTCCAATCATTCGTACGATATAAACAATCATTAGCCACCACATCGAAGTATGGAGGTTCATAGTCAAAAATGGTACGGAAGAGATAATTAATAAAATTAATCCAGCAATCAAAGGTACTTTTGGACCATGTTCATCGTAATAACGTCCAATCAAAGGTGCCGTTAAGCCGTTGGCAAAAGCTCCGGGTAGCATTACTAATCCAGCAAGAAGACTAGATTTGTGAACAATATTTTCAACGTAAATTGGAATTAAAGCTTCAGTTCCCATTAAAATAGCAAAAACAAGCATTGTTGAAACAACCATTAATGTAAAACTAGGCTTTTTGAATAACTTAACGCTAAGTAATGGCGTTGATAAATGAAGTTGACGAGAAACAAAAATCCAAGTTGTAATCACACCAACTACTAACATAGCTAATGCTAACCAGAATTGTTGTCCAAAAATAGTGATACTGCTGAGAATAAGTCCTACCCCTAGCATTGAGGTAACGACTGATAATAAGTCAATTTTGACAGGTTTGGCTTCTGAATAATTGGGAAGCCATAGCCACCCAGCAATCAAAGCTAGAATCATGATTGGCAAAATTAAGTAGAAAAGATATTGCCATGAAAAATAGTTCATGATTAGTCCTGATAAGCTAGGACCAATTGCAGGTCCAGAAGAAATAACGAGGGAAACAAAGCCCATGACAGTTCCACGTTTTTCTGGTGGAAAGATAGCCAACATACTAACCATGACAAAGGTTGTGAGAACCCCACCTGCCATCGCCTGAATTAATCGACCTAATAAGATAATGTAGAAATTAGTTGTAAGAGGTCCGATGATGGTTCCTACAATAAAAACGGCAACGATGCCGAGAAATATTTGGCGACTTGTATATTTCTCAGATAAATTAGCTGATAAGGGAGTTGTTAAACCAATCATTAGTACATAACCAGCTGTCAGCCATTGCGCTAAGTTCAAGGATATATTTAAAGTGTGAGACATAATTGGTAGAGCAGTAATCATTAATGTTTGATTCAAAAGGGCTGTAAAAGCCGTTAATAATAAAATTGTTGCGGTAATCATTCGACGTTTGTTTGTCATAAAAACACTTCTCTTTCTAAAACATGCATTTGCATTCAATATCATAATACTCTACATGCAAGTGCATTTAATGTCAAGAAAGAATCTTTTGAGATATAAAAAAACGCCACCCAGATGGGCAGCGTTATTACTAATTTGATTTTGTGATATGAGGACCTTTTGTTGCAACCCCATCTTCAAGAATCTGCATATCAGTGATGAGTTCTTCATCGGAAACTAGTTTGGGCTGATCATTTATGATTGAATCAATTAAAGAATCATAAACTAAACCATAGTCTCCAGTGATAGTTGGAATTTGTTTGGTAATCCAATCATTATTTTGATTGCGATAGTGGACTTCGCCAAATAAGTTTGGTGAGTCAATTCCAAATTGAGGATCATCTGGCATAATGCCCAATTTCAAATCATTTTCCTGCTGATCAATATCGTATTTTACGAATGATCCCTGTGTACCATGTAAAACAAACCGTGGGTAAGGAGTTGCTGCTAAAGGCGTACTCTTAACGCTTACTTTGAAATTTTCGTAGTATAAGTCAGTTTGAAAATAATCATCGGTTGAACTGGTCTGATTTTGAATTGGACGGATATCATATCCGACTTCTTCCGGTTTACCAAATAGGGCAACAATCTGATCAATGATATGAATTCCTAAACCATAGAACGTTCCATCCATAAAGTCGCCAGTTAGAGCCTTGATGTTAGGACGATATTTATCAAAATGAGATTCCAATTCTAGTGGCTTACCGACATATCCTTTTTCAAGAACGGATTTTAAAGTTAAAAAGTCACTATCAAAACGACGATTTTGGTAAGCCATCGCAACCAAATTCTTTCGGTTTGCTAAATCTAATAGCTGCTTTGTTTCATCGAGGTCGTTACAGAAGGGCTTTTCAATCAGTACGTTTTTGCCACTATTTAAAACGTCTTGACCAAATTTAAAGTGTGTTGCTGGCGGTGTACAAACAGTAACCAGTTGTATTTCTGGATCAGATAGTACTTCGTTCAAATCTTCTGTAAAGATAGTGTTTGGATCGTAAAATCCTTGTTCCTTTTCAGGATGGCGACGGTGATTGTAAATGTATTTAATTTTAATGTCGCGCTCTTTAATATAAGGAATATGATACCGGTTGGCACTTTTACCAAAACCGATAATTGCCATTGTAAAACTCATAGGAAGAACCTCCTCTGTTGTTTTATAGCTGAAACGCGGGACTTAGGTCAATCATCTCCGCCTAACTACAAAATAACAAGCGTTTCAAGTTCAGAAACACTTGTTATTTCTATGTTATGCTCGATGATTCCCGACCTAAGTCCCGCTCTATTTTAGTTTGCTTGTTCCGTATTCAAACGGTTGATTTCAAGCAAAGTATCAACGGCACGTTCCATTGTTTGAACTGAAACGTATTCGAAACGACTGTGCATGTTTTCGCCACCAGCAAATAAGTTTGGTGTAGGAATACCCATGAATGAAATCTTAGAACCATCAGTACCACCACGAACTGGGTAGATATCTGGTTTAATGTCCAAGTTTTCCATAGCTTTTTGTGCTAATTCAACAGGTGTCATATCTTTTTCTAGAACTTCACGCATGTTGTAGTACTGATCGTGAACTTCAACACTGACACGAAGTTCGTCATAGTTGTAGTTAATTTTATCAGCAACTTCTTGCATGATACGTTTGCGTTCTTCAAAAATTTTACGATCATGGTCACGAATAATGTAAATAAGTTGTGCATGGTCAGGAGTTCCACTCATCTTAAATAGGTGATAGAAGCCTTCGCGTCCTTCTGTTAATTCAGGACGGTCGCCTTCTGGAATTAAATTATGGTAGTCAATTCCAAGTTGAAGAGCATTAACCATTAATCCCTTAGCAACGGCAGTATGAACTTCGTTACCTTGAATATCGATTGTTGCTTGAGCAGCATTGAAAGTTTCGTATTCAAGTTCACCAAGGGGTCCACCATCAACGGTATAAGCATATTTTGTGTTAAAGTCTTTAGCGTCAAAATGATCAGCACCTGTACCTGTTTCTTCGTCAGGAGCGAACCCAATTCTGAGTTCACCATGTTTAACTTCTGGATGAGCTTTGTAGTAGTCCAACATTGTCATAATGTCAGCAACACCGGACTTGTCATCTGAACCAAGTAAAGTAGTTCCGTCAGTTGTGATTAATGTTTGACCGTTATATTTTTTAAGACTTGGGAATACTGATGGTTTCAAAACCCATTTGCCATCACCACTTAAATCGATGTCAGAAGTACCATCATAATTTTCATGAACTTGTGGTTGAATGTTTTCAGCATTGAAGTCAGCTGTATCAACATGAGAGATATAACCGATTGTTGGTGTCTTACCACCGTCATTTGCTGGAAGTGTTCCTACAACGTAACCACTTGATGCTTGTGTATGAACGTCTTTAACGCCAACTTCTTCAAGTTCAGCAGCAAGTGTTTTAAGGAATGTGACTTCCTTCGGATCAGTTGGAATTGTGTCTGAATTTGGATTAGAACGAGTATTCACCTTTACGTATTTTAAAAATCTTGGAAGCAATGTTTCATATTTAGCCATTGTAATGTCAGCTCCTTTTATTTAATTACTTATATCTTACAACATCACCGGCACTAAACAAGTGAAAACGCTATTTTATTTTCTGGATTACGTGTCAACAGTTATAAGAAATCTTTAAATCTTTCTTGCATATTTTTTTAATTAAACCCGTGAGAATGTTAGTATGGTTTTAAATAAGGAGTGTGACGATTTTTATGTTACTTGAAATGAGCCATTTAAATAAGATTTATCCTGGCAATAAGGTTGCGGTCGACGACTTCAATCTGAATATTGATAAAGGTGAGTTTATCTGTTTTATCGGGACCTCTGGGTCAGGTAAGACGACTACAATGAGAATGATTAACCGGATGCTAAATCAAACATCTGGAACAATTAAAATTAATGGAAAAGATATCAGCAAGATGGACCCAGTAAAACTCCGTCGCCAGATTGGTTATGTTATTCAAAACATTGGTTTACTACCACATATGACGATCCGTGAGAACATTACATTGGTTCCTAAGTTACTAAATTGGTCGGAAGAAAAACGTAATAAAAAGGCCGAAGAAATGATCAAATTGGTTGAATTACCAGTTGATTATTTGGATCGTTATCCTTCTGAACTATCTGGTGGTCAACAGCAACGGATCGGTGTTGTACGTGCTTTAGCAGCTGATCAAGACGTCATTTTAATGGACGAACCATTTGGTGCTTTGGATCCAATTACGCGTGAAGCATTACAAGACTTGGTAAAGGATCTCCAAGAACGATTGGGTAAGACCTTTATTTTTGTTACTCATGATATGGATGAAGCTTTGAACCTTGCGACACGTATCGTAGTTATGTCACATGGAAAACAGGTTCAAGTCGATACTCCAGAAAATATTTTGAAGAATCCTAAAAATGAGTTTGTTGAAAACTTAATCGGACAAGAACGCTTAATCCATGCTAAGCCAAGTATTACAACCGTTGGACAAGTTGCGATTAATCCAGTTTCAATCACTGAAGATCATGGGATTGAAGAAGCTTTGACAACTATGCATGATAAGCGAGTTGATACTTTGCTAGTTACTGATGCCGATCACAAGCTTAAGGGTGTTGTTGATATCGAACAGGTTAACGATAACTATAAGTCTGGTAAGACAATCGGCGACATCATGGATCATAAGGTATTTTACGTTAAAAAAACTTCTTTAATTCGGGATACCGTTGACCGTATTTTGAAGCGTGGTTTCCGAAATGTTCCGGTTATTTCAGAAGATGGAACGTTGGTCGGAATCGTTACTCGAGCTACCTTAGTGGATGTTGTTTATGACGCACTTTGGGGTGAAGAAGAGGGCGAAGACCGCGATAATGCCGCTAAAGATTCTAAAGACGATACGGGTGAACTGCAGGGGGAAGGTGATGTAGGTGCTTAACTTTTTTAATCAATTTGGAGTAGAACTCCTGGTTAAAACATGGCAGCACATCTACATCTCTGCTATTTCTCTTGGATTAGGAGTAATCGTCGCAGTTCCACTCGGAATATTGTTGACTCGTATGAAACGGGGAGCAAACGTTGTGATTAGTATTGCGAGTGTCATGCAAACTATTCCTGCGATGGCGCTGTTAGCCATGATGATTCCGTTATTTGGAATTGGAGCAGTTCCTTCTATCGTAGCGTTGTTTATCTACTCACTCTTACCCATTTTACGTAATACCTACCTAGGTTTGAAAAATGTTAATCCAGTTTTAAAGGATGCCGCTAAGGGGATGGGTATGAGTAGTTTCCAATCCATGTTTCAGGTGGAGATTCGATTAGCCGCCCCAGTTATTATGTCTGGAATTCGTTTGTCGGCTACGTATGTAATTGCTTGGACCGCATTGGCTTCATATATTGGTGCTGGCGGATTAGGTGATTTCATTTTTAATGGTTTGAATTTGTACCGTTCAGATTTAATTCTTGGTGGTTCAATTCCCGTCGTTATCTTGGCTTTGATTGTAGATTATATCCTCGGAAAAGTTGAGAAAATGGTAACTCCAAAAACTAATGAGGAGGTTGCCTGATGAAAATTAAAAAACTTATTAAAAGATTATTGCCTCTGGGTGCGCTAGCTCTTATCTTAAGCGGATGTGCGCTTCCTGGATTAGGTGGCAGCTCAAAAGATACCGTTAAAATTGCTGCACAAAATACCACTGAACAACAGATTATGTCTCAAGTCCTAAAAGGGATGATTGAGCATTATTCCAATCTGAATACCGAAGTTATTAATAACCTTGGGTCTGGGACCGTTAGTTTTCAAGCGCAAAAGCGTGGGGATGCTGATATGACCGCTATTCGTTATAAGGGTACGGATGATCAAACGATTTTGAAGAATCCTAAGAATAGTGACCCTAATTTTGTTTCTAAACGAGTTCGAACTGAATTTAATAAGAAGTACGATATGAAATGGTTCCCTAGCTATGGATTCTCAGATACTTACCAATTCATGGTTAAGCAGGATTATGCTAAGAAACACCATTTGGAAACAGTTAGTGATTTGAAGAAAATTGCACCTAATATGAAAGTCGGAATCGATCAGATTTGGATGAATCGTAAAGGTGATGGTTATGGTGACTTTAAGCAGAAATACGGATATGCGTTTGGTCATGTTTATCCAATGCAGATTGGGTTAGTCTATAACGCGGTTCAAAGCGACAAAATGGATGCGGTCTTGGGCTATTCTACTGATGGTCGGATTGGTAGTTATAACTTGAAGTTATTGAAGGATGACAAACATTTCTTCCCACCATACGATGCTAGTGTGGTTGTTAACAATAAAGCGCTCAAAAAGCATCCACAGTTAAATGGCATTTTACATCGTCTGGATGGCAAAATTGATTTGAAGACGATGCAACACTTGAACTACGAGGTTGATAACAACTTGAAGGAGCCATCCGTGGTTGCTCAAGAGTTCTTGAAAGAAAACAACTATTTTGAAGGAGGTAAATAACATGCAAAGTTTAAATATTATGCAGCAATTGATTTATTATTTTCAGCATAATGGCATGTACGTCCTTCAGGAGTTTACGCGTCATTTTCTAATTTCAATTTACGGAGTAGTTTTGGCTGCAATCGTTGGTATTCCAATCGGTATCTTAATTTCTAAATATAGTAAATTAAGTGACTGGGTTATTGGTGCTGCCAATGTAATTCAAACCATTCCTTCATTAGCTATGCTTTCCATCATTATGTTAGGACTTGGTTTAGGAGTGAACACCGTTATTGTGACGGTCTTCTTGTATGCTTTACTTCCGATTATCAAAAACACCTACACCGGGATGCAAAATGTGGACCCCGACGTGTTGGATGCTGGAAAAGGGATGGGAATGACCCGTCGCCAAGTGTTAGTGATTATTGAAATTCCACTTTCACTTTCCGTCATTATGGCTGGTCTCCGTAATGCTTTAGTTCTAGCTATCGGAATCACCGCCATTGGTTCCTTCGTCGGTGCTGGTGGATTAGGTGATATCATCATTCGTGGTACCAACGCCACAAACGGTGGTGCCATCATCTTAGCTGGTGCTTTACCAACCGCCTTGATGGCGATTATTACCGATATGGTATTGAGCTTCTTGGAGAAGAGGTTTGATCCAAATAAGAGTGCGAAGTAAACCGGTTAATTTCTGAGTAATAACAGGGAAATGACATTGATGGCGATTTTGGCCATTGATGTCATTTTTCAGTTATACGGAGGAAATTGGTTTACGGAGCACGTTTCAAAAAAGAGTGTGAAATTCCCCGGGTATTTTTTGAGTAATAACAAGGAAACGGTGTAAATGGTGATTTTGCCATTTATACCGTTTTCAGGTTATACGGAGAAAAATGGGGAAGGTAGCACGTTTCCACTATTCTAAAATAGAACATATACATTCTTGCTTCCAAAACGAGTTTCACTCTCTATTTCTTATAATTAGTATAAGATTATTGACACAACTATCAGAAATCCCGTAAACTAAAATTAGCTTAAATAAAAAGGAGAACTAATCTACATGACAAAATCTACAGCCGATGACTATGGAGCGCGTACGCGCAATGATAATTTTTACAACGTTGAATCTGATGAGGTAGCTCGCAAACTGCAAACTGATCCTATCAATGGATTGAGTGAACAGGAGGCCAAAAAACGACTCGCCCAAAATGGGCCCAACGCTTTGACAGAAAAGAAGCAAAGTAACTTTATGCGTTTTATTCGCCAGTTTAATAATAGTATTACGTATATTTTAATCTTGGCCGCAATCGCAACCTTTGTTTTGAAAGAGTACTCAGATTCAATTGTTATCGGAATGGTAGTTATAATTAATGCTCTGATTGGATATTTCCAAGAAGTGAAAGCTTCTAGTGCAATTGAAAAAATTAAAGAAATGTTGCAGGTTGAAGCAACAGTTATTCGTGATGGCAAACGAACTGATATCCCAGCTGAAGATTTAGTGGACGGGGATGTTGTGTTCCTTGAAGCAGGTGATAATGTTCCAGCTGATTTACGAATTATTGATGCGGATAATTTGAAGATTCAAGAGTCAATGCTGACAGGTGAAGCTGACTCGGTTTTAAAAGATGTCGAGATTTTACCAGATAAAACAACGTTGGGTGACCAAACTAATATGGCATTTGCTTCAACTGCTGTAACCAATGGTAGTGGATTAGGTGTAGTTGTTAAAACCGGAACCCATACTGAATTAGGCCAAATTAGTGCAAGTGTGGATGAAGTGAAAACCAAGACAACACCACTAATGCGTGAAATTAATGGACTTGGAAAGTACATTTCATACGGAATTATTGTGGTGGCTCTATTACTTGGAATCTTTGGTTTCATGACAAAGATTTACTCGGTTGATTTATTGGTCATTGCGATTATCACGATGATTGTTGGTTCACTTCCAGAAGGACTTCCAGCTAGTACATCCGTTGTTTTAGCAATGGGTGTTAAGCGGATGACTAAGGAACACGCGATTGTTAAATCCTTGCCAGCGGTTGAAACACTTGGCGCTGTAGATGTTATTAATACTGATAAAACAGGTACTTTAACTAAAAATGAAATGACAGTCGAAGAGATTGTTACTAAAGAAGGAACTTTCCAAATCAGTGGTACGGGTTATGATCCAACTGGTGATTTAACTCAACACGGTAAGAAAGTTGATATAGCTAAATTTGATACGCTCCATAAATTAATTTTAGCCGGTAATGAAGCAAACGATACAACTTTGGAACAAGAAGATGGCAAATGGGTTATTAATGGTGAACCAACTGATGGTGCCTTTTTAACACTCTTTAAAAAAGTATTTCCAGATGGTTCTTGTGAAGAAGAAATTGATAAAATCCCATTTGATTCTGATTATCGTTACATGGCTGAATTGTCACAAAACCAAGATGGCAAGCGAACAATTTGGGTGAAAGGGTCACCTGATAAGCTATTTGAAATGGCTGCGGCCGGTGATAGTAGTTTTGACCAAGCATATTGGAATAAGCAAGTTTCAAAATTTGCGAAGCAAGGACGCCGAGTTGTTGCTTTAGCATATCGTTCAGTTGATCAAAACGTTGAAACTGTTGAACATCAAGATCTAACGGATGGACTAGTATTCTTAGGAATTGCTGGGTTAATTGACCCGCCACGCGAAGAAACGATTGTAGCTTTACGTGAAATGCAGGAAGCCGGTATCAAAGTGAAAATGATTACTGGTGATCATCCGGAGACTGCCTCAGCTATTGCTGAAAAATTAGGTTTGGACGATAAGATTTCGGCCATTACCGGTGCAGAAATTGATGAAATGGATGACAAGCAACTTAAAGAAGTAATTCAAAACTACAATGTCTTTGCACGAACAACTCCGGCTAATAAACTTCGAATTGTTGAAGCTTACCAAGCGAATGGTTTAGTTACTGCGATGACTGGTGATGGTGTTAATGATGCCCCAGCTTTGAAACGAGCTGATATTGGTGTGGCAATGGGTATCAAAGGTACCGACGTTGCCAAAGAATCCGCTGATATGGTGTTAGCTGACGATAATTTTGCTACATTAACAAAAGCCATTAAAGAGGGTCGAAGAGTTTACGATAATATCAAAAAGACTATTCGTTTCCTATTACCAACCAGTTTTGCTGAAGGATTAATTGTTCTATTGTCTATCATGGCACAACAGGACTTACCTTTAGTTCCGACACAATTACTTTGGATTAACATGGTTTCAGCAATTACAATTCAATTTGCGTTCTTATTTGAACCAGCTGAAGAAGGTATTATGCAACGACCACCGCGTCCTTCGAACCGAGCGTTCTTAAGTAAATCCGACGTTTGGCAAATCGTGTATGTATCCGTGCTGATTGCTGGGCTTGGGTTGGTAGGATATGACTGGTTAATCGATCAAGGTGTCACGACAATTATTGCAAGTACAGTAACAGTGAATGTGATTGTCTTTGGTAAGATTTTCTACTTGTTCAATATCAGAACACCTAAACCTGCATTTTCAAAAGATATTTTACGAAACCTACATGCATTTTGGATTATTGGACTATTACTGATTCTGCAACTTGCTTTGACTTACGCACCATTTATGCAAGGAATCTTTAGTACTGGTAATATGACGTTAATGCAGTGGGGACTACCAATCCTCGCAGGTTTGATTGTCTTAATAGTGACTGAAACGGATAAGTTCTTCCATCCAAATCACTTTAGACAGGTCCGAACTGAATAAAAATTAAAAACTGTGACAATTTAAGATTGTTGCAGTTTTATTTTATTACTTTGACACACATAGTAATGTGTGATAAATTATAAATCACGTTCTTGTATGATAATTATTTTTCAATAAAAAAGGGAACTTAATNTGATATTTAAGTACCTAACTAATATAATGATGGTTAACTTTTGTTGGAGAATAATTTATGCAGAAGCGTATGCATTATAAAATGGGGGTAACATAATGAGTATGTTAGAAGTACGCGATGTTCATAAGTCGTATTATCTAGGCAATCAAGAATTTAAAGTCTTAAAAGGAATCAATTTAAAATTTGATCGAGGCGAATTTGTTTCGATTTTAGGTGAATCTGGTGGTGGTAAATCAACATTGATGAACATCATTGGTGGATTAGATCATCAATATGATGGTGACGTGGTTTATGAAGGACAATCACTCCATACCGCTAAAGAAAAGGTTTTGGATAACTACCGTCGTCAAACAGTTGGGTTTGTTTTCCAAAGTTTTAACTTAATCAGCCATCTCTCAATTTTAGACAACGTTATGGTTTCACTAGAAATGACAAAGCTTTCACGTGCAAAACGTGTTGAACGTGCTAAATCATTACTTAAACGAGTTGGTTTGGAAGAACATATGAAGAAACATCCTAATCAACTTTCTGGTGGTCAGAAGCAACGTGTCGCTATTGCACGTGCGTTAGCTAGTGATCCTGATATCATTATTGCGGATGAACCAACCGGTGCTTTAGATAGCCAAAATACAAAAGAAGTTTTGGAAATTTTGGAATCAATCGCTAAAGATGGCAAGTTAGTTATTGCCGTTACTCATTCACAAGAAGTTGCTGACTTTGGTACACGAATCGTTCATTTGGATGATGGTGTGATTCACCAAGAATCTAATTTACGTGAACCATATCCAGTTGAATCAAGTGAAAAGTCATTCAAGTCTAAGCATCTTACATTTAGAGCCTCATTAAGAATGGCACTTAAACATATGAGTTATAACTTGAAGCGAAATCTTTTGATTATCTTTGGTGCTTCAATCGGTATTTTCTCAGTTATTTTAATGCTAGGTTTGGGAAATGGTGTTCGTGGTTACATCAACAACCAGATCACATCTCAAATTAATCCAACTGCTGTTCAGGTTGGAATGAATGTCAGTGATGAAGAAGCCCGAAGCGGTGATTACAAAGGCGTTCAAGACAAAGATTATAACCGTATGACTAAAATCGATCATGTCGATAATGTTGAACGTGGTTTCTATACTCAAGGTGCCCAAGTACACAGTGGTAAGAAATCAGCTACACAACAATATTTCCAAACTTGGAATAAGACTGAACGTGAAAGTGATATCAAATATGGTCGTGCCCCACACAAAGATGGTGAAATTGTCTTAGATAAGGCAACTGCTAAGAAGTTTGATAAGCACTATAAAGAAATGGTTGGTCGTAAAGTTACATTATATGTAACAACTATGAATAAGAAGAAACAACCAGTTCAAATGAAAAAAGATCTACGAGTTTCTGGTATCATCACATCAGGAACAACAGCAGCAAGCTATGATGCCATCAAAGATATGTACAAAGATAAGAAGCTTGACTTCAAACCTAATTTCATGACAGTCAATGTTAATAAGACTGAAAATGTAAAAGCGGTTCAAAACAAGATTAAGTCTTTTGAATCAAAGAATAAAAAAGGTAAAGAAGTAAAGACTTACACGATTACTGGTGTTGGCGCTATTCTTGATACTTTGAACACATACATTAGTTTGGCATTCTACGTTCTTGCAGCCATTGCCGGAATTTCATTACTTGTTTCAGCAATTATGATCATTGTTGTACTCTACATCAGTGTTTCAGAACGTGTAAAAGAAATTGGAATTCTTCGTGCAATTGGTGCTCGTCGTCGTGATATTCGCCACTTGTTTGTTTCAGAAGCATTCTTCATCGGATTATTCTCAAGTTTATTAGGTGCTGGAATTGCACTCTTAGTTGAACTAGGAATTAATCATATTACGAATGACAAGATTGACTACTCAATTGTTAACATAACACCAGATTACTTAATCTTCGGAATTGTAGTAAGTGTTGTGATTAGTTTAATTGCCGCATTAATGCCATCTCGTCAGGCTTCAAGATTAGATCCAGTGGAAGCTCTATCAGCAGATTAAACTTAAATCAATAAAAGATTACGTGTAAACGTAGTCTTTTTATTTTGCGATAAAAGTTATCGACAACCGAATGATAATTATGTTAGACTGTTGCTAATCGTTTTTTAATAAAAGTAATGGATTGATATGAAGGAGAGTGATAGTGATGGTCAAAAAGGATGTTACATTGAATCGGTCCCTCGGACTATGGTCAGCGTTGGCTTTAGTTGTGGGAACGATTATTGGTTCCGGAGTTTTTGTTCGACAAGCGGCGGTGCTGGACGATACCGGATCCGTTTCAATGGCGTTGTTAGCTTGGTTAGCCGGTGGGGTGATGACGTTGACCGCGGGCCTCACTATCGCGGAAATCGCAGCTCAGATGCCTAAAACTGGTGGCTTGTATTATTACATGGACCGGATGTATGGCAGAATCTGGGGCTTCTTATCCGGCTGGATGCAAATCATTGTATATGGTCCCTCAATGATTGCAGCTTTAGGAGCATACCTCGGAATTCTATTCGTAGATTTCTTTGGAATTGATCCAGCATTAAAAGTACCAATTGCAGTGGGAACAGTTGTTTTAGTGGCTATTTTAAATTTCTTTTCTAATCGTTATGGAGCTTTATTTGCCATCATAACAACGATTTGTAAGTTGGTACCAATTGCCGGTATTATTATTTTTGGACTTTTCTTTGGAAAAGCTGATGCTATTGGTGCCAGTGTTAGTTCAATTCATGGCACAGTTGGTAATTTTGGAGTAGCTATCTTAGGAACATTATTTGCTTTTGATGGCTGGATTTTAGTAGCTAACTTAGGTGGAGAAATTAAGAACCCTGAGAAACGTTTGCCACAAGCTATCGTGCTAGGAATCTTAAGCGTTTCTGTTATTTATCTTTTAGTTAGTTTTGCAGTATTCAAGAGTGTCGATGCACAAAAAGTTCATCAACTAGGTATCGGTGCAATTCCATATTTAGCAAATCGAAGTTTTGGTTTAATTGGTGGACGAATATTAAGTATTGGAATTATTATTTCTATTATAGGGTGTATGAACGGGAAGATTATGACGTTCCCACGTATTATGTACGCAATGGCTAGAAATAAGGAATTACCATTTTCAAAGCAACTCAGCTACTTAAACCCTAAAACAAGAACACCGATCGTTTCTGTAATTGTGACGGTTACGATTGCTGTAATTATGATTGTCTTTTTCAATGCTGACCGTTTGTCTGAACTATGTATTTTTACGGTTTACTGTTTCTATGTCATGGCATTTTTCGGTGTGTTCAAATTACGTCGTGAAAATCCAGACTTGAAGCGTCCATTTAATGTTCCATTGTTCCCACTAACTCCAATTATTGCGATTGGTAGTTCATTATTCGTTCTTATTAGTGAAGTAATGAATGACTTTGGTGGTGTGCTAGTTTCATTAATCATTGTAGCCATTGGAGTACCCGTCTTTTTGTTCTATCGTAATCGCAAAGATTCGGTTAAAGACGTTGTTGAAAATGACTAAATATGTTAATTTTAGATAATAATAAAAAGAGTCTGGAGTGGGTTTACTACTTCAAACTCTTTTTAATACTGAAAAGATGAGGTTTCAAATGATAACTGTTACAGATATGAGCATGCAATTTTCAGACCGGAAGTTGTACGAAGATGTTAACTTAAAATTCACCCCTGGAAATTGTTATGGGATTATTGGTGCTAATGGTGCTGGTAAATCAACATTCTTAAAAATTCTTGAGGGTAAACTACAACCTACTAGTGGACATATCACAATTGATCCTAATGAACGTATGTCTAGTTTAAACCAGGACCATTATGCCTTTGAAGAATTTACAGTAATGGAAACGGTCCTTCAAGGATATGAAAAGTTATATTCAATTATGAAGGAAAAAGACGCTCTCTATGCTAAAGCTGATTTTACCGATGAAGATGGGTTAAAAGCCGCTGAATTAGAAGGTGAATTTGCTGAAATGGACGGTTGGAATGCTGAATCAGAGGCTGCTCAATTATTACAACAACTTGGTATTGATGAAAAGCTTCAAGACAGCAAAATGAGCGAACTTACTGAAGGACAACGTGTTAAAGTTCTTTTGGGACAAGCTCTTTTTGGAAAGCCTGATATTCTTGTTCTTGATGAACCTACAAACGGTTTGGATCCACATTCAATTGAATGGTTAGAAGGATTTTTAGCTGACTTTCCTAATACTGTTATTGTCGTATCTCATGACCGTCATTTCCTTAACTCGGTTTGTACAATGATGTGTGATGTTGACTTTGGTAAAATTCAATTATTCGTTGGTAACTACGACTTTTGGTTGGAATCAAGCCAATTAGCAGCTAAGTTACAAGAAAACTCAAATGCTAAAAAAGAAGAACAAATTAAAGAATTACAAGACTTCGTGGCACGTTTTAGTGCGAATGCTTCGAAATCAAAACAGGCTACTTCACGTAAGAAGCAATTAGAAAAGATTACACTAGATGATATCAAACCATCTTCACGTAAATATCCATTCATTAGTTTCACACCAGAACGTGAGCTAGGGAATGATTTATTGCGGGTTGATAAGGTTTCTAAAACTATTGATGGCGTTAAAATTTTGGACAATATTACTTTTGTAGTTAACCCAGGTGACAAAGCAGCTATCTTAAGTAAAAATGATTTGTCTACAACTGTCTTAATGCAGATTTTAGCTGGTGAAATTGAACCTGATACTGGTAGCGTAACTTGGGGTCAAACAACTAAACGCAGTTATCTACCAAGAGATATCAATGAATACTTCTCAGACCCAAAACTAAATATTTTGGAATGGTTGCGTCAATTTGCACCTAAAGAAGAAAGCGATAATACTTTCTTGCGTGGGTTCCTAGGAAAGATGCTTTTCTCAGGCGAAGACGTATTGAAAGATGTTACAAAACTTTCTGGTGGGGAAAAGGTTCGCTGTATGTTGTCTAAGGTCATGCTTAGCAAGGCTAACGTCTTGTTACTAGATGATCCAACTAATCATTTGGACTTAGAGTCAATCACATCATTGAATGATGGTTTGATTAGCTTCCCAAGTTCAGTGATTATGACATCACATGATCATCAGTTTATTCAAACAATTGCCAACCACATTATTGAAGTATCTGATAAGGGTGTTGTTGATCGTGCTGATACAACTTATGATGAATACCTTGAACATGACGAAACTCAAAATCGAGTGAATGATTTATATTAATAATTATGAGACTAGGAAAATTTAATTTTCCTAGTCTTTTATTTATACTCCTAAAGGTTTTTATTTAATTTCATTAACAGCGTAAAATAATTTGATAAACAAGTAGTTTTGCGGTTAAATTGAGGCAGAAATAAATGTGATTGAAAGATGGTGAGGCTAATGAAATTATCCAGATTTGCTGTATGGTATGAAACGCTCGTAACCAGCCGGCTGATTAAGCTGAGACAGAATCGGATATATTCTGCTGTGCACCGAACATTAGTGATGTTATATCCATTCATACTATTTGGAGTCATTTTAAATATGCTTCGAAATGCCTTTCTGATTCCAGGATCGTACTTTGATGTTTTGTTTAAAATAACCAAGTGGTTACCGCATGCTAGTGCGTTAAATTACTTCTTTGGATCGGTATCCAGAATGACGTTAGGCTTTTCAAGTGTCATTGCGGCCTATGGTGTTGCCAAGTATTTGGTGAAATCTTATGGACATAGTGATCAATTGGTTGGTTTAACAAGCTCGATTGGATTTTTGGTTTTTAATTTTTACGATAGTTCAGATGGATTAGTAGCATTTAACTATCAAGGACTAGGATTTCAGAGCTTATTGCTAGGAATTATTGCTGGATTTATCACAGCGCAGTTCTTCCGATTCTTAACTAAGCCTAGTGAAGTAGATGATGCGGACGTGCAATCAATTCGTGATCGGATTTTTGATACGCCATTGGCCATTATTGTTTCGCTTCTGTTCTTTGGTGTTGCCAACCAATTGATGTACTTAGTAACTGAAAAAGCGATTAGCCAAGGATTCAATCAGTGGATTAACAATAGTGTGGCTAATACGCATTCAGCATGGGTTTTGACGGGAATTATTATCATAAGTGTTCTCATGCAATTTATTGGCTTAGGCTCACCAATTAGAAACTCGCAAATTGTCGGTACGGAATATCTTTCAAACTTGAATAGTGCATTGGAGAAACATGGCTCCAGTAATGTTCCATATCCATTTAGTGGGCATGGGATTATCGGTATTTACACGAATATTGGTGGGGTTGGCTCAACGCTGGCACTGCTAATCGTGATTTTGCTGATTTCTAAGCATGAAAGCATGCAACGAGTTGCTCGTCAGACCTTCTTACCAGGACTGTTTAATTTGAATCAACCAGTCCTAGTTGGTGTTCCAATGCTGTTCAACTTGAATTACCTATTACCGTTTTTACTAGCACCACTTGTTAATTGGGGATTAGTATTAATGGCTATTGGGATGCATCTAGTACCAACTGCGGTTTATCCAATTCCAGTCGGAACACCCACCATTTTAATGGGCTTTGTTGGTACCAATGGTAGTTTTCAAGCGTTAATCCTGACAATAGCATTGATTGTGGTTGATATGGTGATTTATTTACCGTTCGTTCAGGTTGGCGACCGCATAGCTGAAAAGATGGAAGATACCAGAAAGGCTGGTAAATAGATATGAAAAATTTTAATCGATCAATTATTATTGCTAGCCTGTTAGTTTTAGTTATTCTGATTTTTCCAACGTTAGCTTGGTCACACAGTAGTATTAAGAATATGGAACAACGACATAACTCCCAAATGTCACCTGTTATTTGGGTGCCAGGAAGTAGTGCCGATCAGGATCGCTTTGATGATATTTTTAAAACCATCAATACCGGTTCACATGTGCAACATAGCGTTCTAAAAGTTGAAATTATGAAGAACGACACGATTAAATACACTGGTTCTATTCGTCCTAATGATCTCCAACCATTTATTGTTGTAGCGTTTGAAGATAATAGTGATGGCTATACAACGATTAAAAAGGAATCACGTTGGTTCAATATTGCACTTCAATCGTTAGTTAAACGCTATAATTTCAATAATTTTAAAGCGATTGGTCATTCAAATGGTGGCTTGGTTTTGTCATTCTTTTTGGAAGATTACAACAACTCCGATGAAGTACATATGACGAAGCTCTTAACAATGGGATCACCATTTAACTCATATGAAGATTCTTTGAGTAATAAGACGGTTATGCTGAACGATTTAATCAATGACCGTTCCAAAATTGATAAGAACTTGACGGTATATTCCATCACGGGGACCGAAGATTACTCCAGTGACGGAACGGTACCTGAAGCTAGTGTTGAAGCCGGAAAGTATGTTTTCCAGAAGCAGGTTAAGAAGTACACCCAGATTACAGTTACCGGAACAACCGCGGCCCATTCTGACTTGCCAAGCAACCCAGAAACACTAGATATTATTAACAAGAATATTATCAGCAAAGACACGAAGAAAAAGGCCCCACCTGCTCCTACTCAGGATATTAAGCACAAGCATGAGGTTAAGCCAAATACTCGAGATTAAATAAGTATAGGTTATATAACATATTTCTATAATTACATTGATAATGTACACGAATGATGATGAATTTAATATACTTAATCGTGCTAGGATTAGAAAACAGGGGATAAATAATGGAAGCAAATCATATTGAGAAAATGAGTGAACAGGAACGAATTGATTTTGTCGTTTCAACGTATAACAAGAGTCTTAAGATTTTAAGTTCAACGTTGGAAAGTAAGATTACCGATGATCAAATTTCGTTCGATATGTTCATGATTATTCACTTTATAGCTAAGGCGGGCGATGGAAACATCACACTTAGTGAGATCGCCGAAAAACAGTACGTAACTAAGAGTGCTGTTTCTCGTAAGGTGGGTATTTTGCTTGATTTAGGATATATTGATCAAGTTACTGACCGTGTTGATCGTCGTAAAAAGTATCTATTACTAACTCAAATGGGCCGTTCAATGTACAAACAAAACGAAGCCCGGTTTGATAAAATGTTATCAGCAATTTCTTCAGATTACGGTGGGAATAACTTCATGCTGACACTTCAACATATTAATCAAATTCTTGAAATTATTAAAAAGAGTAACCGTGGATTATAGATAGACCAATAACTTAATATAGTAAATATAAAGAGCAGCCACTGGTTGCTCTTTTTTATATACTCCGATATCGGTACGAGGGATTCATAGATTCGTTTTAGATTAAATGTACCAATTTTATTTTTCAAAATTAAAATTGTGTGATATATTTATTTAAAAGTTCTAATGTTAGATTATGTAACATCAGTGGAGGCTGTTATGAAAAAAGGCAGAATAGGTTGGATTAGTATAGTTGCAACATTCTTTATTTTAGTGGGATTAGCACTTGTAAATACTGATAAGATTCATGCAGATGATAATACATACCAGATCGGGACGGACGTGACATATCCTCCGTTTGAATTTGCAAATGATAAAAATAAGTATGTCGGTATTGATATCGATATTATGAAGGCTGCGGCTAAAGAAGAGGGATTTAAAGTTAATGTTAAACCGGTTGGGTTCAACGCTGCCGTCCAAGCTTTGGATGCTGGACAGTTAGATGGTGTTATTGCTGGAACAACGATCACTCCGGAACGTAAACAAAAGATGGACTTTTCGACACCATATTTCAAAACAGGTGTTGTTATGGCAACTGGTAAGAATTCTAAAGTGAAAGATTTTAAGGATTTAAAAGGTAAGAAGGTTGCGATTAAAACCGGAACAGCCGCTGCTACGTATGCAGAAAAGATTCAAAAGAAGTATGGGTTTAAGACAGTGACGTTTGATGATTCAGATAATATGTATAGTGACGTTGTTACTGGTAATTCAGTAGCCTGTTTTGAAGATCAACCAGTTATGCAATATGCGATCAGAACCGGTATTAAATTAAAGATTATTACTCAACCATTAACAAGTGGATCATATGGATTCTCGGTTAAAAAAAGTCATAACCAGAAGTTGTTGAAACAATTTAATGCAGGTCTAAAGAAACTTCATGAAGACGGTCAGTACGGAAAGATTGTTTCACGCTATTTAGGCGAAAAGGCGGTTGCTGCACAAGAAAAAGAACATAGTCAAAACTCTTTTTGGGACCTTTGGAAGCAAAATAAAGATGCATTACTTGGTGGACTTCAACAGACACTCGTTTTAACAATTCTTTCAATCATTTTTGCCACTGCTTTTGGGGTGCTTTTAGGATTGATGGGTGTGGTCCCAAGTAAGTTTGCTAATGGACTTTCAACAGTTATCATCTACATTTTCCGTGGATTGCCTTTACTAGTTTTGGCACTCTTCATTTATACTGGAGTACCAAATTTAATTGGACAAAAGATTCCAGCATTTGTTGCCGGAATTATCACCTTAACCTTAAATGAAGGGGCTTATACAGCAGCTTTCGTTAAAGGTGGGATTGAAGCAGTCGATGATGGCCAAATGGAAGCGGCTCGAAGTTTGGGATTACCATATGGAAAAGCAATGCGTCGGGTCATTTTACCACAAGGTTTGAAAATCATGATTCCATCATTTATTAACCAATTTATTATTACTTTGAAGGATACTTCAATCTTATCAATTATTGGTATTTTGGAATTGACCCAAACAGGTAAAATTATTATCGCTAGAAATCTTGAAGGATTTAAGATTTGGACAATGGTGGCTTTGATTTACCTTGTTATTATCACGTTATTGACGTGGCTTTCTAAATGGGTTGAACGGAGGATGAACGCATGAGTGCAAAAATCGAAGTGAAACAACTACGTAAATCTTATGGCAGTAATGAAGTCTTAAAAGGATTAGATCTGACAGTTCAAGATAATGAAGTAGTCGTTATGATTGGTCCATCAGGTTCAGGTAAGAGTACGTTTTTGAGAACTTTAAACAAGTTAGAAGAACCAACTAGCGGTCAAATTGTAGTGGATGGTCATGATTTAAATGATCCAAAAGTTAATATGAACAAGGTTCGTGAAAAAATCGGAATGGTATTTCAACATTTTAACTTGTTTAACAATTTAACCGTTGGTGAAAACGTAATGCTGTCACCAGTACAATTAGGCAAGGTGAATAAACAGGAAGCCGAATTTTTAGCTCGTGGTCTCTTAAAAGAAGTTGGCCTAGAGGACAAGTTTGATGCAAAACCTCAATCATTATCTGGCGGTCAAAAACAACGGGTGGCGATTGCGAGAACCTTGGCAATGAAGCCGGATATGATTTTATTTGATGAACCAACTTCGGCATTGGATCCTGAAATGGTCGGCGA
This sequence comes from Pediococcus argentinicus, assembly GCF_001437605.1. GTDB lineage: Bacteria > Bacillota > Bacilli > Lactobacillales > Lactobacillaceae > Pediococcus > Pediococcus argentinicus. The sequence continues at coordinate 1,292 of NZ_JQCQ01000004.1, read as the reverse complement.
CGTACTAGAGGTAATGCGTAACTTGGCCAAGGAAGGTATGACGATGATTGTTGTGACCCATGAAATGGGATTTGCTAAAGAAGTTGCTGATCGTGTTATTTTCATGGCTGATGGTCATATTATGGAAGAGGGTAAACCAGAGGAAATCTTCAATAACCCCCAAAATCCACGAACAAAAGAATTCTTAAACAAGGTTTTGAACGTCTAAATTTGAATTGCTTTGAAATCGCATGTTGAACACACTTAACGGCGGTTTCTTTTTTTAGGGTAAATTAGGTATAATAAGCGCTAGATTAAATTTTTTGATGGATGGTAGATATGGAAAAAGAACTAGTTTCAAAGCATGTTGGTAAAGGTATCTTTTGGGCTATTTTAGCTTCAACATTATGGGGTGTTTCTGGAACTGTTTTGCAGGTTATTTCGCAGGGACAAAATATTCCGGCCGACTGGTTTTTGTCAGTTCGGACATTTGGTGCGGGAGTTGTTTTACTAATAATTAGTTTTATCAGATATGGGATGAAGACCTTTGATGTCTTTAAATCATGGCGGTTAATCGGATGGTTAGTTGCGTACGCCATTTTTGGTTTAATGGCTAATCTGTTTACTTTTTATATGAGTATTCAAACCGGGAATGCTGCTTCAGCAACGATTTTACAATATTTAAGTCCACTATTTATCGTTCTAGGTAGTTTAGTGTTCCAACATGAAACACCACTACGAAGTGACATGATAGCATTTGCGATTGCTTTGTTAGGTGTCTTCCTGGCAATTACCAAGGGAAATATCCATACCTTAGCAATTCCAATGGATTCATTAATCTGGGGAATTTTATCTGGTGTTACAGCAGCTTTATATATCGTGCTTCCTAAACCAGTAACTAAAGAGCATTCACCAGTAATTGTTTTGGGATGGGCTCTTATGATTGGCAGTTTGTTGTTCAATATTAAACGACCAATCTGGGTGGATGTTCCACCAATTCATGTCAGTACCGTGTTATCCATTTCAACTGTTATTTTGATTGGAACTATCCTAGCATTCTTATCATTACTACACAGTTTGGATTTTGCACCATCCGCAGTTGTAAGTATCTTAGATGCGGTTCAGCCGGTAGTGACTTTCATTCTTAGTTTAGTTTTCTTGGGATTGAAATTTAGTTTTATGGAACTACTTGGATCAGTTTTAGTTATTGTAGCAATCATAATTTTACAGCGTTATCGAAGTGAACCTTAATCATAGTAAAAAGCCTACCAAATGCGGTTAATAGCATTTGTGCGATAATCCCTTTGTGGTTG